>JAFUKV010000270.1 GCA_017467745.1 Bacteroidaceae bacterium
AGTTGAAGTAGGTACGCAGGTTTCCGGTATCGTAAACAAACTTTATGCAGATTACAACAGTGTAGTAAAAAAAGGTGAGCTTATTGCGGAACTCGATAAAGTAAATCTGCTTAACGAATTGGCCGCGAAAAAAAGCAATCTGGCAACTGCCAAAACCGAGTATGAATATCAACTGAAAAACTACACCCGTAACAAAACGTTACACGAAAAGCAGTTAATAAGCGACTACGACTATGAAACCGCTTATTACAACTATGAAAAAGCGAAAAACAGTTATGAAGTAAGTAAAAACGAATTGGCGAAAGCCGAAACAAATTTAGGCTACGCCACTATCTATTCACCTATTGACGGTATCGTTCTCTCACGAGCAGTAGAAGAAGGGCAAACGGTTGCCGCCAGCTTTGAAACCCCCACCCTATTTACTATCGCCAGCGACTTGACACAAATGCAGGTAGTAGCCGACGTAGACGAAGCAGACATAGGTGGCGTAAAAGAAGGGCAACGGGTTACATTTACAGTAGATGCGTACCCTAACGATACTTTCGACGGAGAAGTTACACAAGTACGGCAAGAGGCTACCACAACAAACAATGTAGTAACATACGAAGTTGTTATTAACGCTCCGAACCCCGATCTAAAATTAAAATCCGGTCTTACGGCAACCGTATCTATATACACTATCGAAAAAGATAATGTACTAAACATCCCAGCCGGAGCCCTTTCATTCGTTCCCGCATCGGAAGTGAATAAAACCACGCAAATAAACAACTCATCGAACAACAAATCCGTTTGGATCCTTCAAAACGGGCAACCTGTACAAAAGAATATTACCGTAGGTGTATCTACCGGAACAGTTGTGGAAGTAAGCGACGGATTGAACGAAGGAGACGAAGTAATTACCGGACAACAAGCATCGATTATGGAAGTTCCGGAAGGAACTCCTTCCGGAGAAAACAGCCCTTTCATGCCAAAACGTCCCGGAGGAAACAGAAATAAAAAATAAAGTTATGCAATCACAAAAAGCTATTATAGAACTCAAAGATGTAAAACGAGATTTCAAAGTCGGGAGCGAAACCGTACATGCTCTAAGAGGTGTATCATTCGCCATTTATCCGGGAGAATTCGTTACCATTATGGGGAAAAGCGGATCGGGAAAATCTACGCTGCTGAACACTTTGGGTTGCTTAGATACCCCCACATCGGGAGAATACCTGTTAGACGGTTTCTCCGTACGAGAGATGGGGAAAAACGACCGAGCAGTGCTCCGAAACAGAAAAATCGGATTCGTTTTCCAATCATACAATCTATTGGCAAAAACCACCGCTCTCGAAAACGTTGAATTGCCGTTGATGTATAATCCGTCCATCTCGGCCAAGCAACGAAAAGATAAAGCGACCAAAGCATTGGAAAATGTCGGATTGGCTGACCGTATTAACCACAAATCAAACCAAATGTCGGGAGGACAACAACAACGTGTAGCTATTGCCCGAGCATTGGTAAATGACCCTGTTATCATTCTTGCGGACGAAGCTACAGGTAATCTCGATACACGAACCTCTTATGAAATTTTGGTTTTATTTCAAGAGTTACACGCCAAAGGGAAAACTATCATTTTCGTTACACATAACCCTGAACTGATGTCGTTCAGCAGCCGAAACATTGTTCTGAAAGACGGACATGTAATTTCAGACACATACAACGATAAAAGAATCTCCGCCAAAGAAATATTGGCAACTTTACCCAAAAATGACGATTAAACCACATTAATCCGCAACTTATGAATTTTACCAATCTGTTCAGAATAGCCCTGAGGGCTCTCAATAATAACAAAACTCGTGCTTTGTTGACCATGCTGGGCATCATTATCGGGGTAGCCTCCGTTATAACGATGCTGGCCATCGGTCAAGGCTCTAAAAAAAGTATCCAAAGCCAAATATCAGAGATGGGGTCTAACATGATCATGATACATCCGGCACGAGAAATGAAAGGCGGTGTACGCCAAAGCGCCGCTGATATGCAATCGCTAAAAGTTGAAGATTACGAGGCTTTACGGGATAAAGCCGAATATCTGACGGCAACCTCCCCTTCCGTGAACAGTAGCGGACAATCTATCTACGGGGCAAATAATTATCCGACATCTATATACGGTGTCAACCAAGATTATCTCGAAATACGCAAACTTTCGGTAGGAGACGGTAACATTTTCTCTGACCAAGACATTAAATCTGCGGCAAAAGTCTGTTTAGTAGGAAAAACCGTTATAGATAACTTATTTAAAAACGGAGAAAATCCGATTGGAAAAACCATCCGATTCGACAAAATACCGTTTACCATTATCGGAGTTTTAGCTCCAAAAGGATATAATAGTATGGGCATGGACCAAGACGATTTGATTTTGGCTCCCTACACAACTATACAAAAACGAGTATTGGCCATTACCCATTTACAGGGAATTTACGCCTCTGCCGTTTCGGAAAACCAAACGGAACAGGCCATAGAAGAAAT
>JAFUKV010000271.1 GCA_017467745.1 Bacteroidaceae bacterium
TACTCTTTTCTATTCCGGCACACGCTACCTCCAAATCGACCCAACCGGATACTGCATCTCCGTATGATGAATTAAACTGCGACCCGTTTGCCTCGTATGCGGCAACTGCTCTATCGGCCGGCACACTGATATTTATTTGCTCATCGGGCGTAAGAAGCACCGTTAAAACCGCCGAATTGGGTATATAGTAATTTCCTCCGTGCCGAACGAATATCTCTTGACGAGGGACGAACATATATAGAGACGTATCTTTCTTTTCCGGATTATAAACAAAAAAACCGTCTTTCCCTACAAATATTGTATCTATAAATTCATCTTTGGCATTCGCTAAATCATGTAAATTCATTCGCATCACGAAAATCGTGTCGTTTGTTAAACCTTCAATCTTACCCACTACGGCATTGTTTTGATTACATGCACAGATTATCTGTATCAATAACGTAAAAATAAAAAATCTTTTCATCTTAGTAATAATAACTTTATGGTTGACCTATTTTTCCCGAAAACACTACAAATATATCTCTCTTTGTCGTATTTATTTGAATATTTTCACCATATTAATATTATATTTGTCTCATTATCCATCATTAAAAAATAACATCTAATGAATCACTGTCCTATTTTTTTGCTTACCGGCATCGCACTAACCACAGCCTGCCATACAAAAGAGAAAGAAAAAGAGCAAAAGCCTCTCAATATTTTGTATATCATGACAGATGACCATTCGTATCAAACCATAAGCGCATACGATAATCGTTATATTCAAACTCCGAATATAGACCGAATAGCGAAAGAGGGTGTACGTTTTACCAACAGTTATGTGGCTAATTCTATCAGCGGCCCCAGCCGGGCTTGTATGCTCACGGGCAAACATAGTCACAAAAACGGGTTTATTGATAACGCACATACCTTTGACGGAACACAGCAAACATTTCCGAAACTTTTGCAACAAGCCGGATACCAAACTGCAATGGTAGGCAAATGGCATTTAACATCCGAACCGACAGGTTTCGATTATTGGAATATTCTGGTAGGGCAAGGAGATTATTATAATCCGGTTTTCATAGACAACGGACAAAGAAAACAAATAGAAGGGTATGCTACCAATATTACGACGGACATCGCATTAGACTGGTTACAAAATAAACGGGATACGAATAAACCGTTTTGCCTTTTATTACACCATAAAGCGCCACATCGTACATGGATGCCCGATACTTGCGATTTAAGATTGTATGACGACATAACTTTTCCTCTGCCCGAAAATTTTTACGATACATACGAAGGCCGTATCGCCGCATCACAGCAGGAAATGAGCATTATAAAAGATATGGACCTTGTATATGACCTGAAATTGGCAGATAAGGAAAATACGATACATTCCGGAAATAAGGGGTTAGAGCAAATCGGCCGCAATTTGTATAACCGGATGAATTCCGCCCAGAAAAAAGTGTGGGATGGTTATTACGATTCTATTATCGCCGATTTCAAATCAAAAAATCTAACGGGAAAAGATTTGGCCGAATGGAAATATCAACGATATATGCACGATTATTTGAGAGTTATACATTCTGTCGACCGAAATATCGGACGTGTATTGGATTATTTGCAACAAAACGGATTGCTCGAAAATACGTTAATCGTATATACTTCCGATCAAGGTTTTTATATGGGAGAACACGGTTGGTTCGATAAACGATTTATGTATGAAGAGTCGTTCCGCACTCCTTTACTGATGCGGTATCCGGGCGGTAAAAAAGGCGATATAGAACAGATGACGCAAAATATCGACTATGCTCCCACATTTTTGCAAATTGCAGCTGCAAAGTTACTACAAAAAAGTGGAATACGGAAGAATGAAGTAATAGAATTGATTTACAGAAGTTTCATTTAAGCTGCCGATTATCTCCAACGCCACCACAATCCTTGCCGAAGCCAAGTCAAGACGTCGCTACGTTACTTGTTCGTAACCACACCATATAGGTGACGAAATTGGCACGAATGGCAAAACAAAGCATTGTGATATAGTGAGTTACTGACAACTCACGCAACAAATCCGGTTACGGAAAAAGATTGCGCCGTTCCTCCGTGTTTTGCGTACCGACGAAGGATTCTTCACCGACTAATTTTGAACCTAAAAAAATTAAGGACGATGAAGAGTACATTTTCAGTTATCTACTACCTCAAACGTCAGGTAGTGAAAAAGGACGGGACAGTACCCGTCATGGGACGCATCACGGTGGACGGAAGCCAAACGCAGTTCAGCTGTAAACTGACCGTCGATCCCAAGCTGTGGGACACCAAAGGGGGACGTGTCACGGGCAGAAGCACGGCGGCACTCGA
>JAFUKV010000272.1 GCA_017467745.1 Bacteroidaceae bacterium
CTTGTGATTCGGAAAATATTTTGAAATTTGTAACGTGATTCTTTTGGGACAGAGGATACGATGAAAATTTATAATTTAGTATAAGATATTGTTATGTACGGAAATTTTAAAAAACATTTGGCCGATGAGCTGGCTGCCATTGAAAGTGCCGGTCTTTATAAGAAAGAACGAATAATAACTTCTCCGCAAAAAGCCGAGATTACGGTGAAAGGGGTTGGACAAGTATTAAACTTTTGCGCCAATAATTATTTGGGATTGTCTGATAATCCTCGAGTGATTGCCGCAGCGAAATCTGCTATGGACGAACGGGGATATGGGATGTCTTCGGTACGGTTTATCTGCGGTACACAAGATACGCATAAAGAGTTGGAAGCTGCTATTTCCGATTATTTTAAAACGGAAGATACTATTTTGTATGCGGCTTGTTTCGACGCTAATGGCGGCGTTTTTGAACCGCTTTTAACAGATGAAGACGCTATTATATCTGACTCGTTGAATCATGCCTCTATTATCGACGGCGTGCGTTTGTGCAAAGCGAAACGCTATCGCTATGCCAATGCGGATATGGAGGAATTGGAAAAGTGTTTGCAGGAGGCGCAAGCTCAACGTTTTAGAATTGTAGTAACAGACGGAGTTTTCTCAATGGATGGAAATGTAGCTCCGATGGATAAAATCTGCGATTTGGCGGAAAAGTATGACGCTTTGGTTATGGTAGATGAAAGTCATTCGGCAGGTGTTGTGGGCGATACGGGACATGGCGTAAGCGAAAAATTCGGCACTTATGGACGTGTAGACATTTATACCGGTACGTTAGGTAAAGCATTTGGCGGTGCTGTTGGCGGTTTTACCTCAGGAAGAAAGGAAATTATAGATATGTTGCGTCAACGTTCTCGTCCGTATTTGTTCTCCAATTCTATACCGCCTTCTGTGGCAAGAGCCGGTTTGGAAGTATTCAAAATGTTGAAAGAGAGCAATGAATTGCATGATAAATTGATGCGGAATGTTGTTTATTTCCGTGAAAAAATGTTGGCGGCTGGGTTTGATATCAAGCCTACGCAGTCGGCTATTTGCGCCGTAATGTTGTATGACGCAAAATTATCGCAAGATTTTGCCGCGAAAATGTCGGAAGAGGGAATATATGTAACAGGATTTTACTATCCCGTAGTTCCGAAAGGTCAGGCGCGCATTCGCGTTCAACTTTCTGCCGGACACGAAATAGAGCATTTAGATAAGTGTATTGCCGCATTTATTAAGGTAGGTAAAGAGTTAGGCGTTATAAAGTAACGTTTGTAATGTGTATTATAAAACAATAAAACCGGCATTATTTGCCGGTTTTATTGTTTTACAGGGCGGTAATGATGTGGCTGTATTTAATCGCGACAAATAGAGGGGATAATCGTTGTTTTTTTTAATTTATTCGTTACCTTTGGATGTGAAAACCGTATTAATTTATTTTGAATGTTAGGAGTTGGAGAAAAATTTCCGGAGCTGTTAGGTGTTGATCAGAATGGCAAGGAGGTAAGATTAAGCGATTTTAAAGGGAAAAAATTGGCGCTTTATTTTTATCCTAAGGATAATACATCGGGCTGTACGGCCGAAGCGTGTAACCTGCGAGATAATTACGCTGCGTTGAAAGAAGCAGGATATGAGGTTGTGGGAGTTAGTAAAGACAGTGCTGCATCTCATCGGAAGTTTATAGAGAAACAGTCTTTACCTTTTACATTGATTGCCGATACGGAAACAACACTTAACCAAGCCGCTGGCGTATGGGCTGAAAAGAAATTGTACGGACGTACTTACATGGGTACATTGCGTGTAACTTTTCTTATTGATGAGAACGGCATGATAGAGCGGGTGATAGAAAAAGTAGACACGAAGAATCATGCGAGTCAAATATTAGGATAATAATATAAATATAGATATGGCAGAAAAAGAAACAGAAGAGAAAGCAATGTCGAAAACCGCTCCTGCTGAGAAATTGAAGGCTTTGCAGGCTGCTATGGACAAAATAGAAAAAAGTTACGGAAAAGGATCTATTATGAAGTTAGGCGATGACCGGGTAGAGGAGGTCGCTGTAATTTCAACGGGTTCTATCGGCTTGAATGCGGCGTTGGGTGTTGGCGGTTTCCCACGCGGGCGTGTGATTGAAATTTATGGGCCGGAGGCTTCCGGTAAAACGACGTTAGCTATTCATGCGATTGCCGAAGCGCAGAAAGCGGGAGGTATTGCCGCTATCATTGATGCAGAACATGCTTTTGATCGTTTTTATGCGGAGAAGTTGGGGGTTGATGTGGAGAATCTTTGGATTTCACAACCGGATAGCGGAGAACAGGCGTTGGAGATTGCTGAACAGTTGATACGTTCTTCGGCTGTGGATATTGTGGTGATAGACTCTGTGGCGGCATTGACGCCTAAGGCTGAGCTTGAAGGTGAAATGGGTGATTCTAAAATGGGGTTGCAAGCGCGTTTAATGTCTCAGGCTTTGCGTAAATTGACGGCTGCAATTAATAAAACCAATACGACATGTGTATTTATTAATCAGTTACGCGATAAATTGGGTGTAATGTTCGGCAATCCTGAAACCACGACAGGTGGTAACGCTTTGAAGTTTTATGCTTCTGTGCGGCTTGATATTCGTCGTATTTCTCAATTAAAAGATGGAGAAGAAGTCGTAGGTAATCAAGTGCGTGTGAAGGTTGTAAAGAATAAAGTTGCCCCACCTTTCAGAAAAGCGGAATTTGATATCATGTTTGGAGAAGGAATTTCTCGTACAGGCGAAATCATTGATTTAGGCGTAGATAAAGGTATTATTAAAAAGAGCGGTTCGTGGTTTAGCTATGGGGATACTAAGTTAGGTCAAGGACGTGATGCTGCGAAAAAATGTTTGGCAGATAATCCGGAATTGGCAGAAGAACTTGAAGCTAAAATTATGGAAGCGTTCCGTTCCAAAGAGAAATAACAGTCTTACGATTTTTATAAAAGGGTTGGCTTAATTATTTAAATGATTAACCAACCCTTTTTGTATTTTTGTCGTATCGTTTTTTTGCGAAGAAATGTTCTAAGGGAAAAATTAAAGAACATAAAATTATATTCTTTATAGGAATACACGTTTCAGTTATGAATTTGTTTTGCTGTGTATCGCGTGTAGGCAGAGTTTTGTTTTCTACATCGTAAAAATTCTATTTGAGTTTTAAAATGTAGGGATGGTTAGTCATTGTAAGAGGTATGATGTCTGCATTTTGGAGAGTTTTTATAGCTGTTTCTCCTGTTGTAGGGTCATAAATGTCTATTCTCTTGTATTTCTTTCCTAATTTAATCGTGATATTTTCGGTTCCTCCGGCATATAACTCGCCCCATACTACGAGCATAAAGGTCTTATCGCTTTTTTGTAATAGAAGGTCGTGAACGGTTTCCGGTTGATTCGGAATAGTATATGATAAAGAACCAAGTTTTGCGGAGGTCTTGTCATCTTTTAATATGGCGGTCATGTTGTGCAAATAGTGTGCTGCCTGTCTGGGATTATAATTTTTGTCATAAAATCCGAAACTCTGATTGCCCTCTTCGTCCGAGCGGTCTCGCATAATATACATGGCGGTATGGCTCCAACCTTGTGCGTATTGGGCTAAATAGCACGATAAATATAGCCGGGCTTGCATTTCTTCGGTAAGAATATTATCGATTGTCGCTCCTGTTTCGGTTGTTACGCGAGGTATATTTTTTAATTGTTCGTTGGTATATCCGTCATATTTTTTCGCCCAAGTCTTTCCGTAATTACCGAATAAGTTATCGCCTTTCGCATTGCTTGAAGGATCGGATGATAACCAAGTCTGGTTGTTTTGTAACGGTTTCCATCCGGGATGTACAAAATAATTGTGACAGTTGGCGGCATCGGCAAAGACAACACCTCTGAATTCTTCAATTACATTCGTATCGTTTTTAGGAACTTTAATGTATTGCAGTCCGACATTGTCAGTTTCCGCTCCTGTTTCCGTAGTTGTCCATATAGGGTAACTTTTCAATATGGGGTCTGCTTTTATTGCTGCGTACATATCTCTTTGCAGTCTGGCTACGGGAATCCAAGAGTTGTTTTGTCCGCCTTGTTTACCTTGATAAGTTATACCCCAGTTATTCGGTTCATTATTTCCTTCGATAGCAAGCAAAGCCCCTAATGCAGCGATTCGTTTTGAACCGGCTATTAGTTCGGCAATGTTGTTTCCTCCGCTGCCTAAACTTGTACTTATTTTTACTCCGGTTTGTTCATGAAGATTTTTGATGATTTGTTCTTTTTCGTCGGTATTCATGTCCTCATCCGTTCTGATCCATCTGGCACCTAAATATTTAATACATTCTATGGCTTTCGTAACGTTCTCTCCTCTTCTATAAATGGCGCTGTTAACACCGATACTATTCAGAAATTCATTGGCGCTTTGCGCTTGTATTTTGTGTTGTGCCGATAGAGAGAAATTACTTTGTATAAGCAATAGAATTGTAATTGAGTAAAGGATGTGTTTCATTAGGATGTGTTTTTTTGTGTTTACGTGGCCGAAGTTAGTGAATTTTGTTGTGTTGCGAGTGTTTTAATAAAATGAATTTAATGTTAGGGTGGGAATACTATACTCGAAAAGATGCAAATAGCACGTTAATGACGAGTTTGAATTTTCGTCTTTTACTGTCTGTTTATCTGTATATCCTGCCAGTTTTTGTTAGAAAGAATTTCTGCATTCTCTCCGAAGAATGCTTTGCCGGCATCTTCATCGCCGTTCAGCCAATACATAAACCATGCAGTCATATAGCTGTCAGCACTGTGAGGAATATCTCCGTGGTCTTTTCCTGTTAGCCTTGCAATTACTTTGGGGGTAGAATCGGGTATTATATCGAAGCACTCCCTCAGCCACCAAAGCGGACAGATTCCTTGTATTTCACCATCTGCAAGTTCCAGTCTGTTTTCATCTACGTTACCGGCATCTGCACTGCCCGTACCTGCAACCATGAAACTCGGAATGGAAATAGTAGATGTGCTACAATTCCATCCATCGCTTATCTGGTTCAGTGCATAGGCTACAGCACTGGATGTGGTGCTTTGGGCGCAGATGGCTTTATACATTTTTCCGTTTTCTTGCTGTGTTACAGCATTGATTGCTCCGACGCCACCTTGAGAATGTCCTGCAATACCTATATTTTCGGTATTAATACGACTATAAAACGTACTTTGAGGGTTCCTATTTAATGCAAGCATAAAGTTGAGCGTTGCTGCAGTAGATTCGCCTGTTCTGGTGTTTTCATCTTCATTACCCACCACAATAAAGCCCCATGATGCAAGATGGCGGAATCCTGCCGAAGATGCGGATGCTTTTGCTCCGGTTCCGTTTACCATAAGTACAAGGGGATAGGTTTTCTTGCTATTTCTCAGCTCCGCCGGATACCATACGGATATTTTTTTATAAAGGTCATTGTCTGCGTCGAATTGAGCAGAGGATACCTCATACTCTCCCAAACTGGCGTATTTTTCTTCGATAACGCCTTTGGGGTTAGCAAACTTCCAGTAATTTTCATTTTTATAACTTGCAAACAGCAGTAGCAGTAACACGCCGACAACGATTATTCCAATCATGGAAATTGTTCCGACTAAGATGTATTTCAATATTTTTTGTACCACTTTCATTTTTCTTTATTTTACAAGCAAATAAGTATCAAGATATTTCTCAAATGTCCATAAATAAAAAACGCCTTGCACAATTTTGAGCATTGTTAATGCGGCTTGGTGAAAGTAAACAGTATAAAGGTACTAATAATAGAGTATTCCGTCAAATGTTTCTGTGGTTTTGAAACAAATTTTGTATCATTTTCCATATTGTAGCGGTAGAAATATGTGATAGAATTATTCCAAAATCCTTTATCAATAGCAGTGTTAAACTGAAAAATATATTGGATAGTAAGTTGTTGTATTTTTATGTGAAAGTGCTTGATTACAAATGTTGAAGATGGTGAGCCATAAAAAAAGGCCATTTATATAAATGGCCTTTTTATTGTTTTGATATTTCTAATTAGAATTCATAGATGAAACCGATGCTCAGGTCTTGGCTACTCAAATCCAAACCAGATACACTGCTTCCGCGGTATTCATCGCGGTAACCTAAGAATCCGTATTTAGCGATTGCACTGAAATTATCAGATAAACGGAATGCGATACCGGGTTTCAAACCAATAGCAAATCCGTTTTCACTGTCTTCATCTTCAACTTTTGAAGTTGAGAAACCTACTTGACCGTCGATAAACAAACGGATCAAATCGTTTTGATAGAAAGTAAAACGAACGTACGGAGCAATTGAAAATGCATTGCCTTTTACATCATCATTTTTCAAATGTAAATATGAGATTTCACCTCCGATTGCCCATTTTTCGTTAAAGTTGTAACCGATTTCAGGAGCAATACCAAATTGAGTAACATCTGACTTATCGTCGTGAAGAATACTCAAAGAACCACCAACATACAAATTTTGAGCATTAGCAGCTATCGCAACAAATGCAATTAAAAATGATAAGATTACTTTTTTCATTTTGATTTATATTTTAGTTTTAACGCCGCAAATTTATAGAAATAATATGTTTACGTCATAATAAAAATAGCATAAATAAATTAACATATAAGGTGAGATGAAAACTATTTCGATAGCTTATAGTTTTCAAGTTGTTTGTGTTCAATATCTTAAAATGTTTGTATAAATTAACCTATCAAAAGTTGATATTGATTTTTGTATTAAATATAACTATTTTATTTACGTATTAGAATAAAAATATTTTATGAATTAAACAGTAGATATAATTATTTTTTGTCTGTTTAATTTATATTTTTGTATTTCACTCAATAAAAAATTTGTCATATAATAAGTTGTTTAATGAAAAACCGTTTGTAATGAGACATTCTGAAAAACACACTCCTTTTTTTTTGTTGATAGTTGTTTTTTGTATAGTTCCTTGTATTGTCAGGGCTGAGGGAAAATCTGCTATCATGCCGTTTCGGTTAACTTGCGAGTATATGGAAAATCCATCGGTGGTAGATCGTCCGAATCCTCGATTATCGTGGATAAACCGATTGGTAGATAGAGAAAAAAGAGGCGAGAAACAGACGGCATGGCAAATACGAGTGTCGTCTTCAAAAGATTTACTGTTGCAAGATATTTCTGATTTATGGGATAGCGGGAAAGTCAAGTCGGAACAATCTAATTTAATAGTATATAAAGGAGAGGCTTTGCAGTCGATGCAAGAGTGCTGGTGGCAGGTAAGAGTATGGGATGCTGAGGGGAATGTTTCTGCGTGGAGTCGCCCCGCTTATTGGTGCATGGGTTTGCTGCATCCGTCGGACTGGAAAGCGAAATGGATAGGTGCACCGTGGCAAGGAGAAGAGGCTCGTTATCAATTACCTGACCCGACTCCGCTTCCTGCGCC
>JAFUKV010000273.1 GCA_017467745.1 Bacteroidaceae bacterium
AGATTCATTGTATCGGTTGCCGGATGTGCCCAGAGATATTGTACAGTCTAAATTTGATGAAATAGGAAAACTTCATGTTCAAATACGAGATAGAAAAGTTGAATACATAAAACAACATTCCGACAATATCGTTTCGGGTTATTTATTAACGAGGTTGCCGAATGATGAGGCAGAAAAATTATTGCCGAATTTGACAGATCGGGTAAAAAGTTCGGAGATAAAGCCTTTGCTGGATTCTAAAATAGAGCGGATTTTAAGACAACGGCAAAAAGATAATGCGGCGGAAAGGGTAATAGAGGGAGCGGTTGCACCCGATTTTATATTAGAAAATTCCGAAGGACACAATTTCTCGCTATCGTCGTTACGGGGAAAACCTGTTGTTCTCGATTTTTGGGGAACATGGTGTGGATATTGTATTAAAGGGATACCCGATATGAAAAAGTATTATGATAAATACAATGGAAAAGTAGAATTTGTCAGCATAGATTGCAGAGATAAAAAAGAAAATTGGATAGCTGCTTTAAAAAAGTACGATATGAATTGGATACACGTGTACAATGATAAAGAAGGCACAGACGACATTACTGTAAGATATGGAATAAAAGGTTTTCCCACAAAATATATAGTAGACCAGAATGGAATAATAGTAGCGGTTTTTCTGGGAGAAACGCCCGCATTTTATCAAAAAATGGATAGTCTTTTCGGGAAATAGTCTAATTATTGAAAAGAATATATTTCATTTAGCGGCTTTCTATAAAGGGAAGCCGCTAAACTTTTATAATCGGCGGTTTGTTTTAAATAAAAACATAATTATGAAAATATTTATAGATAAAGCCCATTCGAGAGGATATGCCGATTACGGTTGGTTGAAAACATTCCATACATTTAGTTTTGCAAATTATTATAATCCTGAGCGGGTACATTTCGGTGCGTTACGGGTTTTAAATGATGATACTGTTTTACCCGGACATGGTTTCGATACGCATCCGCATAAAAACATGGAGGTTATTTCAATTCCGTTAAAAGGTTATTTACGGCATGGTGATAGCATGGAAAATAGCCGTGTTATAACTCCCGGAGATATACAATTAATGAGTACCGGAACGGGCATTTATCACAGCGAATTTAATGATAGTTCTACCGAAAATTTGGAATTTTTACAAATCTGGGTAATTCCTCGTAAAAACGACACTGTACCGAAATATGAAAATTATGATATTAGGCCATTAATCCGAAAAAATGAATGGTCTTTATTTATTGCGCCGGATTCTCAAATTTCTATTTTACAAGATGCGTGGTTTTCTTGGGGGATATTCGATGCCGGAGTTGGCCGAGAGTACATATTACATGGCAAAAATACGGGTGTCTATCTTTTTATTATAGAAGGAGAGATAAAGATTGGAGACATTACTCTCTTCCGACGAGATGGCATGGAAATTACCCGGACAGATAAATTTTACGTGGAAGCTGTTAAGAAAAGCAGTGTACTATTGATAGAAGTTGCCTTGATATGATTTTTTTTGAAATTTTATTCGTATAAGAGCAGAAAAATCAAAATATATCTATATTTTTATCCAATAAAAATTTAAATGTTAACCTCGATAAAGAGATGTTTCTATGTATTGGGCTCAATTTCTTATCATGCTGGTTTTGGCTGTTATTTTGTTCTTTTTGTTTCGGCGGGCGCTTCGTCGTTTCAAGCGGCGTGATATATGGTCGGCCGTATGTGCTGTAATCGTTTCTCCGGCTATCTATACTTTAATCATATTGGCGGTTTTATTTTATATTAATTCCGCTTCCGACCGGGTTTTCGATCGCGATTGGTGGTTAAACAACAGTAATAAACGGTATGAAATGGCGGGCGATATTATCAATAGCGGTATGTTGTTAGGCAAAACAAAGCAAGAGGTAATCAGCCTGTTAGGAAGCGATTATGTAGATAGCGGCAACAACGATGTGTCATCTATCGGTTACGATTTAGGATTTTCGTCCGAAGCGATGAACCTTCCTGATAAGATGTTGAATATCGAGTTTGACGGTGATAAGGTAATAAACGTTTCAGTATGGTAAATTATACTGAAAATTAATAATCTAATAAATTCAAAAACAATGATCAGATTAAATGTATTTGTCAAGGTAGACGAGGCTAAACGCGCCGAAGTCTTGAAAGCGGCAACCGAATTGACGGCTTGTTCTTTAAAAGAAAACGGATGTATAGCTTACGATATTTTCGAAAGCGCTACACGTAAAGACGTTTTAATGATATGCGAAACATGGCAAGATGAAGCCGTTTTGGACGCGCATCAAAAAAGTGCCCATTTTGTTACGTTGGTGGGAAAAATACAGGGATTGGCTTCGATGAAGATTGAAAAGTTCCTGTTTTAGCGTACTCTAATTACAGAAAAATAGGAGAGAGACTAATAAATATAGCCTCTCTCTTTTATTGTATTGGCAAACAAGCGTATCAAAAGTTTCTTGGCAAAAAAGAAACTTTTTTATTATTCAGATTGTTATCCATATATAATATGGCTAATGTTGGGAGAATTATTTATTTTGATACGGTTTCTCTAAATTTTGTTTTGCAAAACACAAGAAAAACGTATTAAGATTTTTGTAATAAACGAAAAAGTAATATATTTACTCCCGCCAAACTTTTTTTAAATAAAAGATCACACAGAAACGGACAAGGCAATAAAAGCCTCTGCCCCTAAGATTTCTGTGTGAAATTTTAAAAAAAGTTGGCAGCCTTTCTCCGGCAGAGGCTTTATTATATATTAAAGAATAAAAATCTGTCGACGTATGCTGTCTTTACTCTGTCAATTACTGGGAATCTTCAATCAATCAAATCGTTATCAATATGTATTTGATACTAATTGCCGTAATGAGTTTTCTGTCGTTACGAGAATAACATCCGATTATTTCATAAAGTTCATAAAGAAAGATATTATTCGCAAAATCTTTATTCCGGACGAAACCGCATTGAAAAAAGAACATTCCGAACAGCCGGATAAACACACGCCTCATTATGAATTGCGTTCGGACGTTTGTGAAGATAAAATACCGACAACCGGTTACAGTCTGAGCGATATTCTGCAAGCCGTAGAGCAGTTAGATAAAGAATGCCGCAGCGTCTATGTTTTGTATATGGCGGGATTATCTGTTAAACAAATATCTGAAAGGGTAAATACGCCTGAAAACGAGACGGAGAAAATAATTAAAAAGGCGGGAAAGCAATTGGAAATCACGTTAGAAAACCTGAAATAGACCACCCTGTTATCACGATATCGCTTTTTCCCGATACATTTTAATAAACTTTTGCATACCATACCTTGTTATTTGTTTAATTTCCGACTTTACGGAGTTAAATAATTTATCAAGGTATTAGTATGAAAAAGGCAGCATCTATATTCATTCCTGTTTTTATTTGTTTGTTAATAGGTTGGCTGGCAAGTTATTTTCAGGCCGAATCTATCCGTTCGTGGTATCCGTTTTTGAATAAATCGGCATGGACGCCGCCTAATGCGATTTTTCCCGTTGCATGGGGCATAATTTATGTATGTATGGGTGTTTCGGCAGGATTGGTATTTCTGTCTGATGCGAAAAACCGAAACTTTCTTCTTGCTCTTTTCGCCGTGCAGCTCTTTTTTAATTTCATTTGGAGTCTTCTTTTCTTTTACTATCGCAGTCCGTTATTAGGGTTTGCAGATATTCTTCTGTTAGACATTTTAGTATCTATATACACGGTAAAAAGCTACAAAGCCAGCAAAACGGCAGCCTTTTTATTTATACCGTATATGGCATGGATCTATTTTGCTTCTTATTTGAACGGCTATATACTTATCTGCAATTAAAACATATTCTTGTTGCGTTCATGCAATTATTTAGCCGTGCCGTACAAAGGTGAGCATCCAGTGAAAATACATAAAATGGCAACGTCCGTAGCCAATAAAGAGAAAACGGTTTCTTATGGCTGCCTCTTTTTTCCGTTTGCCGGCGCGTAACTATTGCGGTTCGCCCAGTATCGATAAATACCGTTTTAGAGACGATATTGCAGCTTCCGCAACGAGAATCTGAAACATTTCCGGTTGTTTTTCTATATGAGAAACCTCCAAAGCTTTGTAATAACTTAATTTTGCATCGTCAGAACCTTTAAGATTTATCAATGTATATCCGTTTTGCAGCATATACAAGTTCATTAGCAAACGAGATGTACGGCCGTTTCCGTCTATAAAAGGATGAATACGCACCAGTTCGTCGTGCAAATAAGCGGCAACAAGTACAGGATGTATTTTTTCCGTTTTCATTCTCCGATACGTAAGCACGAAATCCTCCATTTGTTTCTCTATCAGATACGGTTGGGGAGGTATATGCTCGCTCCCTGAAATCATAACAGGTACAGAACGGTATTTGCCGGCGTTATCCCTGTCTATGCCGTGCAGAACAAGAGCATGTATCTCTTTAACGGTTTGTTCGCTTATATCAATCTCGCTATGGGCAAATTCTTTGATATAGTCGATCGCTTCGGCATGGTTGATGGCCTCCAAGTGTTCGCGCATAGACTTTCCCGATATGGTTACGCCCTCGTTTACTACCAATTCCGTTTCCTGCAAAGTAAGCGTGTTGCCCTCGATACGGTTGCTCTCATAAGTATATTCTATGGCGAAAGCATCCTCTATCTTTTTTATAGCCGCAAGAGGTAAAGGGCGCATTTCCGATAAATGTTTTTTCAGTTCGTCGCATTTTTGCAATAATGCGGTTAATTCTTTATTCATCCGATTTCCGCTTTTTCTTTTGTTGTATCTTATTCGCAAATATAGCCAATTTATTGAGAATACGTTTTTATAATTACTATAATAAAAACCCTGTCTGTTGTCGAACATCTTCTGTAAAAACAAATAAAGCCCGCGTTTGATATTCTTACACGAACTTGTTTATAATGTTCAAAAATTCTTGAAGACTTAACGGCTACTTTGTAGCTTTGTCTTTACGGTTAAAATAAATTACTCCAATAATAGCAATTGCCGAAACTAAACCGAACATAATTAAAGCTCCCATATATTATTTTCCTTTCTTTTTATCCCTCACAAGTTATAAATCGGCCTATCCATTAATCTCTTGTCAAGTTCCTTTTCCATAACATTACAATTTCTAAGGTAAATATATGATTTTATATATTTATAAACAATCTTACAACATTAATAATATTTTTTTATTACACGGTATTTACGCTTTTTATACATTGCCGCGTAAGGCCGCATTATTCGGTCTATCAAAGTTGAAAATATATCCTTGCAGGTAATCTCTTTCTGTTTTTTTCTGAAAAAATCACATCAAAATTTTGAAGAATCTTTATATATTCTTATTTTCACAGCGTCATGTTTCGGTTTGTTGTTGGCCGAAGCGTACAACCGGTTCATTACATGGACTGTGTGTATATTCCATAATACATCCGGCGCGGGTTGTTGTTTATTATCTGCTGAAAAGGTCTCTGGCGATACCCACTTGATTGATAATTATACGGCTCCGCGCCTTTTCTATCGGTACGTTTTGTATGCAGTAAAGCAACAGCCTTATTGCTTTCGGGGTTGTTTACAATATCTTTTTACAGATATCCCCTTCAATTTTTCATAAAAACATTTTTCATTTTCCGACAAATAAAGCCAAAAACATTTCTTTATTTCCGACAAAACACATATTTTTGTGGAAAATAAAAGACCTCGATTATGTCTGAGAAAATATTCAAACGCAAAATCTATGAGCGAATGCTCCGGTGGAAAAAGGAAAGTGACGGTCGAACGGCACTTTTGATAAAAGGAGCGCGTCGAATCGGAAAATCGACTATTGCAGAGGAATTTGCCCGCACGGAGTACGAATCCTACATCATCATCGATTTTTCGATTGCGGATGATGCGGTCAAAGAGTTGTTTTCCCATATCTCGGACATGAATTACTTCTTTCTACGGATTCAATCTTTGTTCAATGTGTCGTTACATGAACGACAATCGGTCATCATCTTCGACGAAGTGCAATTATTCCCTCCCGCACGACAAGCAATAAAGCATCTTGTTAAGGACCACCGATATGATTATATTGAAACCGGTTCGCTTCTTTCCATCAAAAAGAATGTGAAAAGCATCGTGATACCGAGTGAGGAGACCCGCATCTCAATGTATCCGTTAGACTTCGAGGAGTTTTTGTGGGCTATCGATAAATCCCAGACTTATGAGTTAATCAGATACTCGTATCAAAACCTCAAACCGCTGGGAGACGCCGTCAATCGTGATTTAATGCGGAATTTCCGACTGTATATGCTTATCGGCGGTATGCCTCAGGCAATAAATGCGTACCTCGATTCGAATGATTTTTCAGCCATAGATGCGGTAAAACGGAACATTCTCGAATTGTATATCGACGATTTTCGGAAAATCGATCCGACAGGACGCGCATCGCGGCTGTTTACCTCGATTCCGGCAGAACTCTCCCGCAACACGACGCGCTATAAGGTGGGAAGCGTGATTGAAAATGCGACAGCTGCACGGCTCGGCGAATTATTGATGGATATGGCCGATTCCATGACGGTAAACTTTGCCTATCATGCCGATGACCCGAGTGTCGGTTTTTCCCTTCATGCCGATTACAGTTACTTCAAAATGTTTCTTGCCGATACGGGATTGTTCGTGACACTCGCCTTCATGGACCGCGACTATACAGAGAATGAGATATACCGTAAACTGCTATCCGATAAACTCAGCGCAGATTTGGGATATGTATATGAAAATGCAATAGCCCAGATGTTGAAGAGTGCCGGCAATGAACTTTTTTACTATACATTCAAGGAGGAAATACCGAAAGACGAAGCGGAAAACAAAGCCATTCGCAATTATGAGATTGATTTTCTGATTTCGAGAAAAGACAAGATATGTCCCATCGAGGTGAAGTCGTCAGGATACAACTCTCACAAATCACTCGATAAATTCCAAGAAAAGTTTTCAGCGAGAATTCTTTACAGATACCTTCTCTATACAAAAGATTTAAGAAAAGACAAAGACATCTTTTGCTTACCTGTGTATATGACGGAATTATTATAAAGCCCCACCAGCGAAAGGATAGATATTCCATAATACATTCGGCGCGGACTGTTGTTTATTATTTGCTTGACGGGTCTCTGGCGATACCTACTTGATCGATAATACACGGTATCCGCGCCTTTTCTATCGGTACGTTTTGTATGCAGTAAAGCAACACCTTATTGCTCTCAGGGTTGTATCGACATCTTTTTATATTATCTTTCTTTATAGCTATTTCCTTTTTGTTTTTTTGTAAAAAGGTACATCAAAATTTTGAATAATCATTATATATTTTTACTTTTATAGCGTCATGTTTCGGTTTGTTGTTGACCGAAACGTATAACCGGCTTATTACATGG
>JAFUKV010000274.1 GCA_017467745.1 Bacteroidaceae bacterium
ATCGGGACGTATTTCCACCATCATACCGGAGTTTGCCCATCGAGATCCTCTATTAGAGGGAGACATCCCATTCACAACGATTTGTTCCTGTCCGCTGGCTGCCGGTACGACAAATCCGCCGGGACACATACAAAACGAATATACTCCTCTCCCATTTATCTGGGTAACAAAACTGTATTCCGCAGCAGGCAGATACTGGCCTCTGCCTTCCGGCGAATGATATTGTATGCGGTCGATTAATTCTTGCAGATGTTCCAACCGTACACCGACAGCTAATCCTTTGGGCTCTAAAAGTATATCTTTTCCGTTTAATAACCGGTAAACATCTCGCGCAGAGTGCCCAGTGGCTAAAATAACGGGAGCGAAAATTTCTTCACCTGTATGGGTGATGATTCCGCGAACTTCGTTATTTTTGATTATCAGATTGTCCATGCGTGTTTCAAAGCGGACCTCTCCACCGCATGAAATAATTTGATTGCGGATATTTTCAATTACTTCGGGTAACTTGTCAGTACCTATATGCGGATGGGCGTCTATCAAAATAGAAGTGCTTGCTCCATGTTGGCATAACAAATTCAAGATACGTTCAACCGATCCTCGTTTTTTACTGCGGGTAAATAGTTTTCCGTCAGAATATGCTCCTGCACCGCCTTCTCCAAAACTGTAATTCGATTCAGGATTAACCGAATGTTCTCTGCTAATACGGGCAATATCTTTTTTTCGTTCGCGTACATTCTTGCCTCGTTCTATAACGATAGGCCGAATACCGTTTTCTATCAACCGCAATGCAGCGAATAACCCTGCCGGGCCGGCTCCTACTACGATAACTTCGGGGCAACCCGATACATCGTGATATTCTGTCCGTGCAAACAGTTCGTCATCAGGTTCTTCATTTATATAAATCCGGACTTTCAGATTCACCATAACGGTACGCTGACGGGCGTCGATAGAACGTTTTATGGTCCGTATATGACGAATAGATTTTATGTCGATAGCTTGTTCTCTCGACATAAATTGTTTTAACGCCGATTCGTTTGCTGCTTGTTGCGGCAATATGCGCAATTGTAACTCTTTTATCATATCGTTTCTCCGAGTTATCCGAAAAGCGTTCGGAATGCCTCTTCCACCTTTCTGACCGGAATGATTTTAATGTTCAGTTTATCTGTATTGAATCCTTTCAAGTTATTGACAGGAATAAGTATCTGTTTGAATCCTAACTTTTCCGCCTCCAAAATACGTTGTTCTATACGGTTTACGGGACGTATCTCTCCGGATAGACCTATCTCGCCTGTCATACAGGTTTGCGTCTCGATAGCAATATCCATATTAGATGAGAGTATGGCGCTGATAACGCCTAAATCCATCGCAGGATCATTTACCCGTAATCCGCCGGCAATATTTAAAAACACATCTTTCTGCGCTAATTTAAAGCCCACCCGTTTTTCCAGAACAGCCAGTAACATGTTCATACGCCGTAAATCGAATCCTGTGGACGACCGTTGAGGCGTTCCGTATGCAGCCGTGCTAACAAGCGATTGTGTTTCTATCAAAAACGGACGGACTCCTTCTATGGCTACGGCTATGGCCACTCCGCTCAACCCTTCGTGATGTTGCGAAAGCAATAGTTCCGATGGATTGGTTACTTCGCGCAACCCTTCTTGCCGCATTTCGTAAATTCCCAATTCCGCCGTACTGCCGAACCGGTTTTTTATCGAACGTAATATACGATACATATAGTGCCTATCGCCTTCAAATTGCAATACGGTATCTACGATATGTTCTAATACTTTCGGACCAGCTATGCTGCCCTCTTTGTTGATATGTCCTATTAAAAGTACAGGAGTACCGCTCTCTTTGGCGTATTTCAAAATAGCAGCCGAACATTCTCTTACTTGCGTAACACTGCCCGGAGACGATTCCGCCGCTTCGGTTTGAATGGTTTGGATAGAATCGATAACCACTAAATCCGGTTGCACATTTTTGATATGAACAAAAATCTCTTCTAATGAAGTTTCGCAAACAATATAGCAGTCTGAGGTGTTCGTGCCGATTCTTTCGGCACGTAATTTCAGTTGTTTAGCACTCTCCTCTCCCGATACGTATAGTGTTTTTATTCCGCGTAACCCCAATACGGTTTGCAAAATCAAAGTCGACTTGCCTATACCCGGTTCGCCGCCTATCAAAACCAAAGAACCTTTAACCAATCCGCCGCCTAATACACGGTTTAATTCTCCGTTTTGCAAATCGATACGCGGTTCTTCTGTCGATTTTATTTCATGTAGTAAAAGCGGCTTGGTACGTTCTTTTTCTCCTTCACCGAAAGAGACGCGCAAAGAAGACTGTTTGCCGACAATTTCTTCGACATACGTATTCCATTCACCGCAAACGGGGCAACGTCCTTGCCATTTTGGAGAATCTGCCCCGCAATTGCTGCAAACATAAACCGATTTTGTTTTTGCCATTACAATGTGATGTTTTTTAGGTTAACGAAGGTATGTATTTTATTTTAAATAGGGAAAGCATAATATATAAATAACTATATTTGCCAAAAAATTTTACGATGAGAAGTTTTGCCAGCGATAATAATTCAGGGGTGCATCCCGCTGTAATGAATGCGATTGTTAAGGCCAATGTAGACCATGCCGTAGGATATGGAGATGATCCATATACGGACGAAGCAGTAAAAGCTGTCCGTTCTGTGTTCGGCAATACGGCCGATGTCTTTTTTGTATTTAACGGAACAGGTGCGAATGTTGTGGCGTTAAAGGCTTGCACGCAACCTTTTCATGCGATTATTGCGGCAGAAACTGCGCATATAGCGGTAGACGAGTGCGGTGCTCCGGTAGCTCAAACAGGTTGCCTATTAAAAGAAATTGCTACGACGAACGGCAAATTAACTCCCAAATTGATTCAAACTCGTTTAACCGGTTTTGGCGAAGTACACCATTCTCAGCCCAAAGTGGTATATCTGGCACAATGTACGGAATTAGGTACGGTCTACACCATAGATGAAATAAAACGGATTGCCGATTTCATACACGGTTATGGCATGTATCTGCACATGGATGGAGCTCGTTTGGCAAATGCCGCTGTATCGTTAGGATGTTCGTTGAAAGAGATGACCGTTGACGCCGGTGTGGATATATTAAGTTTCGGCGGAACGAAAAACGGTATGATGATAGGCGAATCGGTTATTTCATTCCGAAAAGAGCTCTCCGAAAATCTGGGTTATATCCGTAAACAATCGGCACAACTTTATTCAAAAATGCGTTATGTGTCATGTCAGTTTACCGCTTATTTGCAAAATAATTTATGGCAGAAAAATGCTGCTCATGCCAATGAGATGGCTCAAAAATTAAAAAACGGATTAGAACAGATTGCTCCGATAGAATTTACACAATCGGTAGATGCCAACATCTTGCTGCTGCGATTACCTCGTAAAATGATACCTTTATTACAAAAAGATTACTTCTTTTATATTTGGAACGAAACGAACGATGAGATACGCTTGGTAACCTCGTTCGATACGACACAAAACGATATAGAGTGTTTTTTAACGGATTTCGAACAAATATATAAATCTTTGTAAGCCTCCGAATAATTATTTTTCGAGAACTATTACATCGTTTATATAATTGATTTTCCATGTACCGTTAGGCCTGTTCATCTCTACGTTTTTTAAAATGATTATAGACGACCCGGTTTCAATTGTCAGGAATTCTTTCGCTTTTTCTTTGATCAAGTCTAACGGTACATCATCTTCCGTATTATATCCTATCTTTTGTAATTGACGGTTTAACAGTTGATCGAAACTTTCATTAAATTCGGTTCTTCCGGTATTTATGAAAATAGAATCTCGAATGCTTGGGCTCGTATTATTATCGTATAAATAACGATAGTTTGATATGTCAATAGACGCTTCGGGGTAATATATCGTTTCGAAAAAAGACTCTACAATTACCGTATCTCCGTCTATATAACTGTATAACTCAACTGGAATTACTTTGTCTTTTAGATCTTCTTCGTATTTATATCCATAATGATTATACATATAATCTTCATCGTATTCAAAACGTAAATAGCGATATGAGTCATACAGTATTTTGTAAACGCTTGCCGAAGACTCATCTTTTGCCGATTCTTCCGTTCGCTGCAATTTCCCGTTCTCAAATGTCAAACCAAGTTCCTTTATCGCTTTATTGAGGCGATTGGTCTGAGAATATATTCCCAAATCTTTCGCTGTAATACCGGGTATATATGTAAAACATGCCAATAGAAAAATTGCTGTCCAAGTTACGTATAAATAATGTCCGAACCGTTTCGTGAAAAACATCGCTATACAAAGTGTCATAATAATTCCGCATATAAGCAAATAAACTCGGTCATCGGTCAAACCGTACTGTTGCACTCGATAGGTAACGCCTATCCAAAACATAAGGAGCGCCGGTAAAGAGATAAAACTAAAATAATTGTAAAACCAATTATACGGTTGTTTCTTTAATAAGGGCTGACAAGCGCTTGCCGCCACAGCAACAGAAATAAAAGCAAATACCATATAGGCTATTCCTCCTTTCGGCAAAGACCACAATACCAATATTTTGACAAAATATAAATATAATATAGCCGTATAAATTAATAAAGCGGGAGAAATAAGGTAATTAAACAGTATATTAAATAATCCGGAATCTTCAATGTCGGTGATTTCTTCGTCTTTGTGTAGCATTAAAAAAGTCAGCGGCCAACCTATGATGAAGATAAACAGTGAAGAATATGTCCAGAAATTTTCGTCAGATTCGGTTATATTAAAAATATAATTGAGTGAAAAATAAATAGAAATAATCAAAACATATGCCGTTAACATCAGAAATAGGCTGGAAATAAACTCGGATACATATTGTATTGCATTGATAATAAACTTTCTGTTATCTGTTTTTTGCTTAAATGAAAATATTGCCAAAACAGCGATAATAAGAGCTACCGTATATCCTACCGAGAATACCCAAGTATGGACGTTTATCCACCAGAAAAGAAAAAAAGGCAACAGGGATAGATAGTAAATCAATCGGTGTTTTTGTACGATAAAAATCCGATTCATAATGAATGCGATGGCAAAAAACAATGGCATAAGAAAACTGTATCGAATATTTTCGGTAATA
>JAFUKV010000275.1 GCA_017467745.1 Bacteroidaceae bacterium
CATTGTCTGCGCCGTATTTATTCAATTCCGCTTCTACATTATCTTTTGTCAATTCAGAAAGCGGAAGACTTAACTTGTCGCTTAAATATCCCCAAACGGCTTTTAGCGTTTCGGCGTAAAACTGCTCTTTTTTATGTTCTTTCAGATAATTACCCGCCAGTTTTAGACGTTTCTTTGCTACTTTATTGGCTTTTTTAGTTTTCATTAAAGTAATATCTGAATTGGCTTTTGCTTGTTTCCGGTAAATGATTACAAAAATAATAAACAACAATGCAGGAATAATATATCCGAGTATATATCCCCAAGAACCGAGAACGAAGGTTATCTCTTTTTGCAATTTCGTCTCCCCTACTTTGATAAACCGGATATCTTGTCCTAATAATTTTACATTTTCTTTATTCGTAAAATTATTCATTACAGCAGAAGCACTGTTTCCTTCTCCTTTTTCAACTTGCAGTTCAAATGGTTGGGTTGTCAGTGTTTTATAACTGTTAGACGAGGTATCAAAATAAGAAAACTCAATACCGGGTATTGTAAAATTGCCGGCAAAACGGGGAATGGCAGTGTATTCAATTGTCTTATACCCTTGTAGTCCGGATGTTGTATTTTTGGTCTCTACATTTACAACAGGATCATACGTTTCAAAATCTTCCGGGAAATTTATTTCCGGGTTTTTGATATATTTCAAGTTTCCGGTTCCTTTTATCTCAACTTTTATTGTTATAGCCTCATTCTCCTTAACTTTTTTACTATTTATAGATGAAGATATAGAGAAATTACCTATTGCATTCATGAATGAGGCAGGACGCCCGGAGGGCAAAGACTCTACCGTAACGGATGTCGCGGGAATATTAACTACCCGTTTCACATTATCGTACATATCCATATTAAAAATATCATGGATATTTATTTGACGCGGAACCTGCGTCAGAACTTCCAACTTGCCGGATGCTATATCTATCTTTCCTGTTTTTTGGGGAAATAACAGATATTGGGCTAAAACAACAGAACCGTATATTTTCCCATTTACTTCTTCTGCTTTTAACTGTCTGCTTTCTTCTCCTAAATCTATTTCAGATACGGCAAATCCGTCAAAATTCGGAAAGTCGGCGTTTAATACTTGACTAAGATTAACCGATTGCCCTGCATATAATTTGATAGTAGCAAGAACAGCCTCTTGCTCATATACTTTTCGTTTCGATAATATAACTTGTGCAAACAGGTCGTTTGTTTTTGAATTCGATTTATTTGAATTTCCAAAAGCGGATGCTTCGGCTGCATCTGCATCGGACAGCACTTTTATTGTCAGTTGTTTTGTTGAATATTGTTTGTTTCCTACTTGAAAAGTTGCAGGTTCTATTGTATATGTTCCCTCCTTAGTAGCCAACAAATAATATGTTTTAGAGTAACTGATTATTTGTGTTCTATTTCCATTAGAATCGAAACTAATAGATTGCCCACGCGCATCCGCAGGACCGTTTAATACTTCAAATCCTGTGAATGAAGGACCTCTGAAATTAGTAGCTTTCAACGTATTAATTTCAAACTTAACTTGAAACTGCTGTCCTTCTTTTACCACTTCGGGCGCAATGGCATTAAATTCAATATCATCCTCCGCATAGATACATACGGTATATGTAAATAATGAAATTAATATGAATAATAATCTCTTCATATATCTTGCTTTATAACTTTTACTTCGTATAATGTTTGAAACAGAAATACAATTACCAGTCTTTTTCGGTGATTTTCTGTTTTACTTGTTTCATTTGCTCTTTATTAATTCTGTCTTGGGTAGCTTTTTCGTCCTGTTGCAACGCCTCTAAGATTTGTTCTGCATTCTCCTTAGACATTTGTTGGTCTTGTTGTTGCTGATTCTGTTCGTCTTGGTTTTGTTGGTTTTGATCTTGTTGCTGTGGTTGATTTTGTTGATCCTTATTTTGGTCGTCTTTATTCTCTTCTTGCTGTTGATTGTCTTTTTCTTGATCTTGATTTTGCTGATTTTGTTGCTCTTGCAGCAATTTCTGAGCCAATACTAAATTATATCGCGTTTCATCATCATTCGGATTTAATCTTAAAGCCTGCTTGTATGCCTCGATACTTTTTGCATAATCTTTCGCCTGAGAAGATATATTTCCTAAATTATGCCACGCAGCAGCCGCTTTTGTTGGATCTTTTTGCATTTGCGCCGACATTTTATATTGTTCGCCCGCTTCATTATATTTTTCTTGTTTGAATAAAGCGTTGCCCAAATTAAAAATACCTTGTTCGGATGTAGGGTTTACCTCTAAACTTCTACGATAGCTAATTTCTGCTTCTGTATATTTTTCGTCGTTATATTGTTTATTTCCTTCACGTAAATTTTTTCTTTCGGCTTTTTGGGCGGAAAGAACGAAAGGGGAAAGAAATACAAATGACAATATTATGCGTCTCATATTTTCAGTTTTAAAAGTTAAGAGAAAAAATCGAATTTTTTCATCAAACTGTTTTTTCTATCTAAAATAAATATGTCAACCAATAATAAGATTAAAACAATCCATGCTAAACTTTGATATTGTTCATCATATTCGGAATATACATTCGATTCTAAATCCGTTTTTTTCATTTTACGCACTTCATTAAGTAAAGCCCGTAACGCATTATTGGTATTATCCGCTCTAACATAAATTCCTTTTCCGGCTTCCGCAATCTGTTGTCCCATCGTTTCGTTCAGTTTAGAGATAACGACATTGCCTTGATTGTCTTTTCTGAAATCATTACTTTGCTCATTCATCGGAATAGGAACACCTTCGGGAGAACCTATGCCTACAACATCTACCTTAATGCCTTTTTCCGATGCTTGTTTAGCCATTTCAACTGCATCGCCTTCATGATTTTCTCCATCCGTTATAACAATTATCGCTTTGTCGCTTGACTTATTGGGAGAGAACGAACGGCTTGCCAATTGTATGGCTGATCCGATAGCCGTACCCTGCGATGAAATCATATTCGGATTAATACCGGAAAGAAACATTTTTGCAGAAGAGTAGTCGGACGTAATAGGTAACTGTGTGTAAGCGTCTCCCGCAAAAACGATTAGTCCCACTTTGTCATTCGATAAATCGTCTATCAATTTTGATAATATTTGTTTAGACTTTTCCAATCGATTGGGTGAAATGTCTTTCGCCAACATCGAATTAGAAATATCCAATGCAATCATTATCTCTACCCCTTGTTTTTTAACTGATTCTAATTTAGACCCGAATTGAGGCCCCGCTATGACAAAAACAAGAACCAATAATGCAAATAATTGAAAATAAAATTTTACATGGGGTTTATATCGAGAAACATCTGGCATAAGAGACTCCAATAATTTTATGTCTCCATACTTTTTTAAATTCTTTTTTCTACGAAAAATCCCATATAAATACACCAAATAAATTATCGGTAATACCAATAACAGGTAAAAATATTCTGGATGTGCAAATCGAAACATAATAATAATCTCCGTTTTACTATGGTATATTTTTCAACACCGTATTTCTCAATAAAATTTCAAAACAAAGTAAAATAAAAGCGGCTATCGCCCAAACAAGATATTCTTCTTCTTTTTTACTGAATTCTTTTACGCTCATCTTTGTTTTTTCAAGTTTATCAATTTCTTCAAAAACCTTTTCCAAAGCATTCTCATCCGTTGCCCTAAAATATTCACCTCCGGTAGTGGCTGCAATTTGTTTTAGTGTATTTTCATCTATATCAACTTCAACTTGCTGCGTAACAATGGTCCCGAAAGGTGTTCTTGCCGGATATGGGGCCATTCCGCGTGTGCCAACTCCGATAGTGTAAACTCTAATACCGTACGTAGCCGCTATTTCAGCAGCGGTAGCCGGCGACACCTGTCCCCTATTATTAGAACCGTCTGTCAGAAGAATAATTGTTTTCGATTTGGCTTGTCCGTCTTTTATGCGATTGATAGCCGTAGCCAACCCTACACCAATTGCTGTCCCGTCTTCTAAAACGCCGCATTGAACCTCTTTCAGTTGATTCAATAAAATAGCGTGATCGGTAGTCATGGGACAAAGAGTAAATCCTTCGGCTGCAAACTCAACTAAACCGATGTTGTCGTTTCGTCTGCCGTTGATAAATGCAGCGGCTACATCTTTTGCCGCTTCTAAACGATCAGGCTTAAAATCTTGCGCCCACATACTGGTAGAGACATCGAGCGCTAAAATAATGTCTATACCCTCTGTCGTGGAATTTTGCCAACTACTGCTCGATTGTGGACGCGCCAAAGCAATAATAACGCAAATCAGAGCCAACAGACGTAAAAAAAATCTGAAATGCCTTAGATAGCTTTTATACGTTACCGGCAATTTATTGAAGGCTTGCGTAGCTGAGACTTGTAACGAAGCTTGGGCTCCTTTTTGTTTCCAAATATACCAAGCTATCGCCGGTATTAACAGGAGCAGTAAATATAAATATAGCGGATTAGCAAATGTCATTGTCATCAAATTTTATAGAACCTATTTTTTATTGGCAGGATGCTCATTTTCTGCTTTCTTAATAGATTCTCCGTTATTTTCTACATCTGAAACTTCTTGATTTTCGCTGCTATTATCCAACTCCTCTTCTTTGGTTTGGGAGACAAAAAGCATTGCATTAACCATACTTACTTCATTGTCTTCGGGAAGCGGTTTCCATTTGGCGAATTTCACGAAATCGGCAGTTATCAAAATTTGCTTCAAATTATCGTAAACAGAGTTGTATTCATGTAATACCTTGATTTTATCCAAGATTTCAGAAGAGGTCATTTCTAAGGCATTGATGTTAAAACGTTCGAATATATACTGCCGAAGAATATCCGTAACTTGTGTATAGTACTCCTTTTCGCGATTATTCTGCCAGAGTTTCTCTCCTTTTATTTTCTCTAACGCCTGTAATGCTCTAACGTGAGCAGGCAAAAGAGGGACAACAGGCTGAGAACCCAACAAAGGTTTACGATTTTTATACCTATAATAAATATAAATTCCTGCTGCAATAATCAATAACGCCAATAATACCCATAATACAGGCATCAAATAATCTTTCCATACAAACGGCGCATTCATCACGGGCTTTATATCAAAAAATTTAGCACCTGTCGTATCAATATCCAAAGTAACAACTTTCAAACTTAAAGAATTGGTCTTTAATGTATCTTCTCCTTGAATAAATTTAAACGGAGGGATATAATAGAACCCAGAATCAAAAGAAGTAACAAGTAACTGACTGTTAATTTGTAATTTGGATTCATTTAAAACAATAGTATCCGGCGTTGAAATTTTCAATACTTCAATACCTTTGACAAGCGTATCTTTTAAAGCGGGAGGTATTACCGTTTGGTCTTTGTCTTGCACTACCTCTAATTTTATTTGAGTTTGATGACCCACCAAAATCGCAGCAGAATCCATTGATGCTTTTACCTGCTGAGCATAGACTTCTCCTCCCCGACAAGTAACCACAATAGCCGTTAAACAAAACCACCATGTAAGCCAAGTTTTACACGTTATTTTTTTCATCCGTAATATTATTCAAATTAAAATCGCTTCTATATACAGCAGATTTATTAATTCCGTTTTTTAAATAATTTCATCAGAGCTTTTACATAATCTTCGTCAGTGGCTACCGAAACTGCATCTACA
>JAFUKV010000276.1 GCA_017467745.1 Bacteroidaceae bacterium
CCGCATGGCCGTTCCCGCCGCATGTATGTCTATGCGGTGTGTATTGGGTTGGAATGCAGCGATTGTAACTTGTGTATCGTCGCAATTTGAAAGGTTCTCTACCTGATATGGACTGTTGCTCAGTGCATTCAGTATAAGCGCCCGGTTACTGATACTTTTCGATGAAGGTAATTTCAACCTCGCCGTTATCGGTTGCAGAGGGGCTGTTATCTGGTAACTCATATCTTTGTTTTTTGGGAGTACAAATGTACAGAATTATTGTAATATCCGAAAATCATATAATAAGTGAAAATATATGCCGAACTTGGCGTATCTTTGATTCGTTATTTAAGCGATAGACTTTAAAAATCTGTTTTGTAAAACGCAACGAGATATGAGTGAGAAGTTAAAAGGGCATATCGTTATGTTGATTACGGTAATTATTTTCGGATTGAATATTCCCGTTACCAAAAGTTTGATGCCCGAATGGGTAAATAGTTACGGCGTAACTCTTTTGCGTATGGCTTTTGCTTGCGTCGCCTTTTGGGCTGTTTCGCTGTTTTTGCCCAAAGAGAAAGTCTCTGCCAAAGATATGTTTATTATGGTGTTGGGCGGATTGTTCGGGATGGTTTTTAATCAAATGTCGTTTATTGTAGGTTTGGAAAAGACCTCGCCTATCGATGCAGGTATTATCGCAACGGTTACGCCGTTGTTGGTGATGTTACTTTCGGCCGTTTTTTTGAAAGAGCCTATCTCTTTGAAAAAGGCGGGAGGTGTAGGATTGGGAGCAGCAGGTGCATTGTTGATAATTCTGTCGGGAATGCATGCCGGCAATTCCGGAAGCAGCGACCTTGTCGGGAATATTTTTTGTTTCATCAGTTCGCTTTCGTATGCCGTTTATTTGATATTTTCTCGCTCTATTATTCAAAAATATAGTCCGGTAACCCTTATGAAGTGGATGTTTCTCTATGCAACTGTTGTGTCGTTGCCATTTGGGTACAACGATGTGGTTTCTGCAAAAGCGTTTACTGCCGTAGCCGGATTTTCCGTTTGGTGGAGAGTTATATATTTTACCCTGTTCGCCACTTTTATTACTTACTTCTTAATACCGGTTGCGTTGAAAAGAATACGCCCTACAACCGTAAGCATGTACAATTACGTGCAACCGTTGGTTGCTTCTATCGCAGCTATGAGTTTGGGGCAGGACAGTATGACATGGGAGAAACCTGTTGCGGGAATCTTGATATTTACCGGTGTTTATTTCGTTACAGTCAGCAAATCGCGAGCAGATGTAGAACAAGCTCGTTTAAATGAGGAGGAAAGTGGCAAAAAGCTGTAAAAACGCCGTATTTAGACGACAAATGATTTAAATAGTGCCTTTTTTCTCGAAAAAAACCAAAATAGGTATGCTTTTTTAGAAAAAAGTTGTAATATTGCAAATCGAAAATTAAACGACAATGATAACAGCAGGATTTTATATGTTCTCTATGTACTCAAAAATGTCCACCCCTTGGGGGTGCTGTTATTTTATTTCTAAGTCTTTTCAAGGTTGATTATTCTACTGCAACCTGTTAGTTTCTTAAATAGTTTTATAAATACATTTTTTATTCCGGTTTTACGAAGAGAAAAATATTTTTCGTATATAATGCGGTTTGATTCTTTCGATAAAAAGCCGGAATTATAAGATAAAGCAAATGAAAGTATTAAAGTTCGGCGGAACATCGGTAGGTTCCATAGAGAGTATCAAGAATGTAAAAAAAATCGTAGAATCGTGTCAAGAACCGGTAATTGTCGTAGTTTCGGCCTTAGGCGGAATTACGGATAAATTAATAGAAACAGCGCGCAAAGCGGCAGGAGGAGATGCCACATATTCGGAGAATTTCAGTTTTATTCTGACTCGCCATACCGATATTATAAGAGGTGTAGTTCCGCAAGAAAAGCAAAAAGATATATTTCCGGTTATCTCTACTTTGTTAGATGAGTTGGGAAATATTTTCAGAGGAGTATTCTTGATTAAGGATCTCTCGCCTAAAACGTTCGATACGATTGTAAGTTACGGGGAAAGACTCTCTTCCGTTATTTTGTCCGGTGTTATAAATGGCGCTAAGCACTACGATTCTCGTCAGTTTATCAAAACGGAGAATCAGTTCGGTAAGCATATAGTCGATTTTGAGGCGACAAACGAGTTGATTAGGAAAACGTTTGTTGAAATTCCCGATGTCGCTTTAATGGGCGGTTTTATCTCTTCTGATAGAACAACGAACGATGTTACCAATTTAGGACGAGGCGGTTCTGATTATACGGCCGCTATTTTGGCAGCGGCGCTTCATGCCTCACAATTGGAAATTTGGACGGATGTAGATGGTTTCATGACTGCCGACCCGAGAGTTATCAGCAACGCCTACGTTATA
>JAFUKV010000277.1 GCA_017467745.1 Bacteroidaceae bacterium
CATAGTAACCTCTATGGTACGAGTAGTAATATGATCGACAAACGCCCTGTCGTGCGAAATAACCACAACCGCTTTGGCACTGTTAACAAGAAAATCTTCTAACCACTGTATCGACTCTATGTCTAAATGATTGGTAGGCTCGTCTAACAACAATACATCCGGGTTTTGCAAAAGTATCTTCGCCAATTCTATGCGCATGCGCCATCCGCCGCTAAAATCACTTGTTGACCGTGAAAAATCACTACGCTTAAAACCTAAACCTAACAATGTTTTCTCAACCATCTCCTCGTAATTAACTGCCTCAATCGAGTAGAATTTCTCACTCAAAACAGAAACCTGCTCTATCAGCTGGTAATACTCTTCCGACTCGTAATCGGTTCGGGTAGAAAGCTCATTGTTAATACGCTCTATTTCCTGCTCCATCTCGAAAAGATAGGCAAACGCCTTAGACGTCTCATCAAATACCGAAGACGTATTATCCGTTATAAGATGTTGCGGCAGATAAGCTATTTTACACTCTTTGGGCGCAGAAACCCTTCCTCGTGTAGGTTGCCTCTCTCCCGCCAAAATTTTGAGAAGCGTCGACTTTCCCGCCCCGTTTTTACCCATTAGAGCGATACGGTCTTTCTCGTTAATCACAAAAGATATATCTTGAAATAGCGCAGATCCGCCAAATTCAACAGTAAGTCCGTCAATAGAAACCATATTAAATTTTTAATAGGTGCAAAGATACGATTAAAAAAGAGACCGACAAATAAGCTCCTTGTAAGAACTATGATTAAAAATTTATCAGACAACAACAGAGACAACAGAGTCTGGCGTAAAACGGAAACCTGCCCAATCAATATTAGAAATGTGGTATATGCGGCATCTTTCTCCGTACGAAACCTGACATCGGCAGTATTGCAGGGATTCTATCAATTCATTTATACAAATGGAACGATTAACAAAATCATCTATCACAGACACATCCAATAAGGGAGAGGTAATCAGTAGTAAACCGTCATAATAGGTTGTATGATCCGTTTCTGAGATAAAAGGAGATACGGACAACAACTCTTTATCTGCGGAAAGAGTTACGACTGCCAAATGGGGCTTATTATTTCCGTACTGAACAACACGGGCTAAAAAACGTATTACCATATACGTTATCGAGGCAATTTATTATGAATACGTATCAATCGGATACTATCCACAATTATACTCTGGTCTGGCGCTAACCGATTTGTCGGGAAATAAATATCGCCAAATACATTTCGGAAAAAAACAACACTATCCGATTTCAATTCAACCTCTGTCCATCCATTTCTCAGAATAGGCTTAGTCTGGTATAAGAAAGTACTGTCCGCATTTTCCACAGCCAACAATATTCGGGGAGACTCCTCCATATCAGGCATCATACGAACATGAACGCCTAATACAAATTTATCTCTAAACTGAAAATTTTCATCCGTAGTTACACTAAAAGGCAAAACATTGTAGGCCGAAATCGAAGAAAATTCATAAGTACGATCTTTCTTCCATATATCTACCGTATCTCCACGCATTGAAAGCGTCTGCATCTCATCCGCTTCAACCGTTTTTTTTACCCGTTCATTTTCAGCCTCCAACCGTTTGATTACTTTACGATAAATATCTACGTACAATTCCAGATTTTTTCCGTACCACATCAAAGACGTATCGAATTGTTCCGGAGTTGTTTTATATTTGGCAAATACGCCTTTTTTCAGAATTTCTTTATTTTGACGTGAAATATATTCATCTACCATGACATCCGATAAACCTTCGCTCATGTGTATTTCATACAAGAGATTTTCCATTTGTTTCTCGTCCAGAATGCCATCCGGCACTCGTACACACGAAACAACAGACAAAAGAATTATACAAAAAACACTTATATACGACAGTCTATTCATTATGTTAGATTTTATTTAGAAAGGTTTTTCCGATAAAGAATCAATAAAAGCGCAACACCTACTGTAATGGCAGAATCGGCTAAATTAAAAATCGGACGGAAAAAGACAAATTCTTCCCCTCCTACCATAGGCATCCACTCCGGCCAATAAAATGAGAAAAGAGGGAAATAGAGCATATCCACCACCTTTCCGTGAAACCACGAAGAATACCCTCCGTTTTCCGGCATAAACGTGGCCAACTGCCCATAACTATGGTCAAATACAACTCCGTAAAAAACACTATCTATTATATTGCCTAACGCTCCTGCCAGAATCAACGAAATACATACAATAAACCCTGTACGGTAATTCTCCTTTACTATTTTATAAAGATAGTAACCAATCAATGCTACCGCTATCAGACGGAATACACTCAAAAACAACTTACTGATAATCTCGATACCAAACGCCATTCCGTTATTTTCCGTAAAATAAATATAGAACCAAGGCGTTATTTCGATGCTCTCGTGCAGTTGCATATGCGTTTTTATCCAAATTTTAGACAACTGGTCTATCAACAACATCAAAAAAATAACCGACAAGGCTATTCTACCTTTTGTAAGTTTCATCTACTTGTTAGTGTTATTTAGCTTGTGACAAATTCATCCGATAAAAAACACAATTCGGCAACGCATACTGAAATCTTTGTCATTGCCGAATCGCATTTTTTTATTTACTCATTTTATTTCTGTCCTTTTTTAGCATCGATACTTAACGTTGCATGAGGTACGGCACGTAATCGCTCCTTAGGTATCAACTCACCCGTTTCACGACAAATACCATAGGTTTTATTTTCAATCCGAACCATGGCAGCCTGCAAATGTTGTATAAACTTCATTTGGCGTTGCGCCAATTGTCCGGCTTCTTCTTTGGAAAGAACAGACGCTCCTTCTTCCAACACTTTAAATGTAGGCGAAGTATCTGTCGTATCGTTCCCATCCGCATTCATCAATGCGGCTTTCAATAAATCGTAATCCCGTTGCGCTTTTTGCAACTTCTCTTCTATAATGGCACGGAACTCTTCGAGTTCGGCATCTGAATATCGTGTTTTTGTTGCCATAGCTTAAAAGTTTTTTAGTTATTACTTCATTTTGCAAAATCATTTTACAATATCAAACAAACATTTTACAATTCAAAATGTTTATTTCAATCGAAAAAACGACTTTATTTTTTCAAATATATACAGACTTTACCAAAATATCAAATAATACTATATTTTAACGATGATCGTCCGCAATTTAAAATTATCAAAATCCAATTCTATCGCATCGTCTCCCAAAGTGTCGGATAACTGCAAATCAACACCAAGCACTTGATTCAGAATATAAGATTTATATTCTTCTACCGCCGCATCCGTTTCTTCACTGCGAGAAAGCCGAATAGAAATCTTATCGGTAATATCGAACCCGTTAGACTTCCTGATATTTTGAATACGGTTTACCAGCTCACGGGCAATACCTTCACGGCGAAGGGGTTCGCTAACCTGAATGTCCAAAGCTACCGTTAAACGGCCTTCATTGGCAACTAACCAACCGGGAATGTCTTCCGATATGATTTCGACATCAGTAAGCGTAACAACCGCTTCTTGTCCGTTTATATCGAATGTAAACGTACCGTCCTGCTCTAACCGGATTATATCTTCTTGCTCCATAGAGGCAACCGCAGCAGCCAACTGTTTCATGATTTTTCCGTATTTCGGACCTAACTTTTTGAAATCAGGTTTCACCCGTTTTACCAAAATTCCGGCAGCATTCTCTACGAATTTAAGCTCTTTGACATTCACTTCGTTCAATATCAACGAACGAACCGCTTCGATATTTTCTTTCTGTTCTGCATCCAATACAGGTATCATCAACGTACTTAACGGTTGACGAACCTTTATATTCACTTTACGACGCAAAGCCAAAACCATAGATGTTATGTCTTGTGCTACCTGCATTCTTTCTTCCAGACGCTTATCTATCAACGTCTCGTCCGCTTCGGGGAATGTAGACAAATGTACAGATACTTCGTCCGACCCGGCTGCCGATACTAAATCGATATAAAGCCTGTCTGAATAGAACGGAGCGATAGGCGCCATCAAAGCCGCAACAGTTTTCAAACAAGTATAAAGCGTTTGATATGCCGCACGTTTATCTTGATTCATCTCGCCTCCCCAGAAACGTTTCCGGTTCAAACGGACGTACCAGTTACTTAAATTATCATTAACAAAATCAGATATGGCACGTCCTGCACGTGTAGGCTCGAAGGTGGAATAATATTCGTTTACGTCTTTTACCAATGTATTCAGCAACGAAATAATCCACCGGTCAATTTCGGGACGTTCCGATACCGGTACTTCGGCATCGTCTAATGAGAAATTATCGACATTGGCATACAATGCAAAGAATGAATAGGTATTATATAATGTCCCGAAGAATTTGCGGCGAATCTCTTCTATGCCGTCTACATCGAATTTCAGATTATCCCACGGCGAAGAGTTGGTTATCATATACCAACGCAACGGGTCGGAACCGTATTTCTCGATTGTGCTGAACGGATCGACTGCATTTCCCAAACGTTTTGACATTTTATTTCCGTTTTTATCCAGCACCAGACCATTAGAAACCACCGCTTTATAAGCAACGCTATCAAATATCATGGTGGCAATGGCGTGAAGTGTAAAGAACCATCCGCGCGTTTGGTCTACATCTTCGGCAATAAAATCGGCAGGATAAATTTCCCGGCTATCTAACGCTTCTTTATTTTCAAATGGATAATGTACCTGAGCATACGGCATCGCACCCGAATCGAACCAAACGTCAATTAAATCGGACTCACGTTTCATCGGCTTGCCCGAAACTGATACCAAAACAATATCATCTACATAGGGACGGTGCAAATCTATCTTATCGTAATTTTCGGCGGTATATTTACCTACTTCAAATCCGTTTTCTTTATATGGATTAGCTGTCATAAATCCGGCAGCAATAGATTTTTCTATTTCACCGTACAATTCTTCTATCGACCCTATACATATCTCTTCGCTTCCGTCTTCTGTACGCCAAATAGGCAACGGAGTACCCCAATAACGGCTACGAGACAGGTTCCAGTCTTGAAGGTTTTCGAGCCATTTTCCGAAACGTCCGGTTCCGGTTGACTGAGGTTTCCAATTGATCGTATCGTTCAATTCCATCATCCGTTCACGACATGCCGTAGTACGGATAAACCAACTATCTAACGGATAATAAAGCACCGGCTTGTCTGTGCGCCAACAATGCGGATAGCTGTGTACATGCTTTTCAATCTTAAATGCTTTATTCGATTGTTTCAACATAACACATAAATCAATATCAAGCGTCGCATCGTTTTCTCCCAAAGAACTGTCATACGCATTCTTCACGTAACGACCGGCATATTCGCTATAAAGCTCCACATTTACGTTTTCTCGTACAAACTGTTCGTCAAGGTCTTCCAAACGATAAAAACGCCCGCTCATATCCACCATCGGACGACGATTTCCATCTTTATCTATCATCATCAACGGAGGTATTCCGCTTTGTTTCGCTACACGGTCGTCATCTGCCCCAAATGTAGGAGCAATATGCACGATTCCCGTACCGTCTTCTGTGGTAACATAGTCGCCTACAATTACTCTAAAAGCACCTTCACCGGGATTCACCCACGCCAATAAAGGCTCATACTCCATTCCTTCCAATTCAGGACCTTTATACTCGCCTACTATTTTATAAGGAATTA
>JAFUKV010000278.1 GCA_017467745.1 Bacteroidaceae bacterium
CTTTTTTTCGATAGTTTCTAATGCCTTCAAATCAATCTGCGGTTGTTCTCCCTGCGCCGGGCGAGTAAATTTACTTATATACGGAGAATTTTCGTTGAAGAAACCGCAATTTTTCAAAAAGAATTTTCCGCTTTCAGTTGTTCCTCCGGCATAATCGACACGTACTTGGGCGGCGGCGGTATTATCGTATGTAAACGTAGCGTCGGTAAGCTCTTTCCAAACACCGTCTTTGGTCAACACCCATTGATTGCCAAACTCTACCTGACGGGTAATATGCCCCTGAGTCGGTATAAAATTTTCAAGGAAAGAGTGCGCACCTCTATACCATGTGTCTGTTTTGGGACGTAAAAAAGAGGCAATCAAACGCCAACGATTTTCATCGGTAGCGAAAAAATAAGATGTGTACACCGTGTTTCCTTTTCCATCGGGACGAACTTGCGTCAAAAACTTATACGTATTTCCGGCTTTCCATGGATAAACCAAATAACTTTGACCGCCAGACCCTTCGTTACCAAACTCGCCGATATGAACATCTTCTCCCCTTCGCAACATTTTTATTTTCTGGTCTTCGGGAATGTTATTCGGATCTTGTGTATCGAACGGACTCCAAACAGAGAATAAAACTCTCCGCTCCGTCTCAGAATTTACCTGCATACCGAAATAACCTTCGCCAAACCCGTTTGCCATAAAATAACTGCCTATCACATCATTTCCTTCGGCAACGGTAACTTCATTGTAGAAATACTCAACATCATCCGCAGGCTGTTTATACCCTACATGCACGGACGGACCTCTGCGCGCCCAATAAAATTCAAAATCGGAAGGAACGTAGTTTAAAGAATCGGATGCCGCCTCGCCTCCAATCATCAAATCAGATATTTCGGCAAAAGTATCTCCGCCTTTCTTTATACCCTGCAAGTCTACACGAATATACCCCCCCTCAGGCAATGTTACCCGACCTACCGGAATAACCGCCCAGTCTCCCGCCGGAATTTTTACATCAAACGTTTTATCGGCAACCGACATTTTCAATTCGGCCGAAGCCTCCGATCTGGCACGAAGCGCCAAATCCAATTTTCCTCCTCGCGAAGTTTTAAACCATGTAGAAATAACAGAATTTTCATTATCCCAATGCGTTAAACCCTCTTTATTAATAACCGCGCCTTTTTCGCCATTTGTTTCATACGCATTTCCTCCCATAGGTACAGACACCATTCCTTCCGTAGAAATTTGCGTACAAGACGACAAAGCCAACATTAGCGCCAAACATCCGCTCAGAAGCATATATGCAACTCCTTTCCTTTTCATTCGATACAATAAGTTTATTTTATTATTCAACTATCTGAACAGAAAACTGTTCTTTTTTATATAACTCAAAGCGACAAAGATATAAAATAAAAATAACTCTCAATGTTAAAAATACCCCCTGAAAAACTCCGCAAATGGAGAAAACAACTATATAGCATCATTTTTCGAACCGACACTCCCGCCGGAAAAGCATTCGACATCGGATTACTTGTCGTTATTTTATTCAGCGTGCTGATGGCTTCGTTAGAGAGTATCTCAACATTTAGCCGCCAGTTCGCTATCGCTATAAAAGTTGCCGAATGGTTCATTACAGTCTGTTTTACCATAGAGTATGCCTTGCGCATATACAGCTCTCGAAACAGACGGAAATATATTTTATCATTTTACGGCATTATCGACTTTTTATCTATATTACCCTCGTACTTAGGGCTGTTCATTAACGGTACACAATATTTCGTCGTAATACGGTCATTACGGTTGCTTCGCATTTTCAGGATATTACAACTTACCCGTTTTATGGACGAAAGTGCGTTTTTGGCGATGGCGGTACGAAAAAGTTTAGATAAAATACTGGTATTCATAAATTTCATCTTTATTCTCGTTATCATATTAGGCTCACTGATGTACGTTGTAGAAGGTGGGGTAAACCACTCGTTTTCCAATATCCCGCGCAGTATATACTGGGCTATTGTAACCATCACCACTGTGGGATACGGAGATATTACCCCGATAACATTAACCGGACAAATGATTTCCGCCGTTATTATGTTATTAGGATACGCCATCATTGCTGTTCCGACTGGAATAGTAACTTCTGAAATTATCTTCCGAAAACGGAAAAAGACTTCAACTGTATGCTCTCAATGCGGTAGCAACGACCACGAACAAGACGCCGTATTTTGTAAAAAATGCGGCACTATTTTGCCCGACAAAAAAAATTCTCCCTAAAAGATACGGTTTCCGGCAGATAAATGCTAACTTTGTAAATGTATTAAACATAATAATAAGTTAAATATATGGAACCTATCGACTGGTCTAATTTATCGTTCGGATATATGAAGACCGACTACAATGTACGTTGTTATTTTAAAGACGGCGCATGGGGAGAAATAGAAACGAGCCAATCGGAACATATAAACCTTCACATGGCCGCTACATGTCTACATTACGGACAAGAGGCTTTTGAAGGATTGAAAGCTTTCAGAGGAAAAGACGGAAAAATCAGAATATTCCGTTTAGAAGAAAATGCGGCTCGCCTGCAAAATACCTGTCAAGGAATATTGATGGCGGAACTGCCTACCGAAAAATTCCGTGAAGCGGTATTGAAAGTAGTAAAACTAAACGAACGTTTCGTTCCGCCCTATGAAAGCGGAGCATCATTATACATTCGCCCGTTATTAATCGGAACAAGTGCACAAGTGGGCGTACACCCGGCAAGCGAATATATGTTCATGGTATTTGTAACACCGGTAGGCCCGTACTTCAAAGGAGGTTTTTCTACTAATCCGTATGTAATCATCCGCCAATTCGACCGTTCAGCCCCGCTCGGAACAGGTATCTATAAAGTAGGCGGTAACTACGCAGCCAGTCTGCGCGCCAACAAAATGGCTCACGATTTAGGATATTCTTGTGAATTTTATCTTGACGCCAAAGAAAAGAAATACATCGATGAATGCGGCGCGGCCAACTTCTTCGGAATAAAAGATAACACCTACATTACGCCCGAGTCAACCTCCATTTTACCCTCTATCACCAACAAGAGCCTGATGCAATTGGCAGAAGATATGGGTATGAAAGTTGAACGCCGACAAATACCGGAAGAAGAGCTAAATACTTTTGAAGAAGCCGGCGCTTGCGGTACAGCAGCAGTTATCAGCCCCATTCAACGTATCGACGATTTGGAAAACAACAAATCGTATGTAATATCCAAAGACGGAAAACCGGGTCCTATCTGCACAAAACTTTATAACAAATTACGTGCAATACAATACGGCGATGAAGCAGATCCGTACGGATGGGTTACTGTGGTAGAATAATATGGAACAATAAAGTTTTATCATATCCCTCGATTTATCTGTTGTCAAGAAAAATCGAGGGATTTTTTAAACTTTCTTATCTCCGAAAAGGTTCTATAAAAAAAGAACATGGAATACAACAAACTTACACTTGAAGAAGAAGCCGTCATCATCGGTAAAAATACAGAGTACCCGTTTTCCGGCGAATACAACAACACTTTCAGTGCCGGAACATATCTCTGCAAACGGTGCAACGCCCCTTTATACAAATCGGAACATAAGTTCAACGCTCATTGCGGATGGCCGGCGTTCGACATGGAAATACCCGGTGCTGTTACGCAAATACCAGATGCTGACGGACGGCGCACAGAGATAGTTTGTACACAATGCAAAGCTCATTTAGGACATATATTTACAGGCGAAGGATTTACCCCTACGCAACAGCGCCATTGCGTAAACTCAATTTCCCTAAAATTCGTTCCTACCAAAAACAGTTATCATGATTAAAGAAATAGCTTATTTCGCTTGCGGATGTTTCTGGGGAACACAATATCACATGGATAGGGTTCCGGGCATCATTGCCACCACATCCGGCTATATGGGTGGAACTCTATCTATGCCCACCTACTCTGATGTTTGTTCTAAAACAAGCGGACATTTAGAGACCGTACAGGTTATTTTCGATGCAGAAACGGTAAGTTACGAAACTTTACTGCGCCTCTTTTTCGAAATACACGATTTTACACAACGAAACGGACAAGGGCCGGATATAGGGCCGCAATACCTTTCGGCTATCTTTTATACCTCTCCGAAACAAAAACAATTGGCCGAGTATTACGTAAACTTGCTGAAATCGAAAGGATACGACGTGGCTACCGAAATACGTCCGGCAGAACATTTCTGGGCGGGAGAGACATACCATCAGCACTACTACGACCAAAACGGTTCATCGCCATACTGCCACATTCGCCGCAAAATATTTTAGAAAATACTCTCTAAAATAAAAAAGGACACCAAAAAACGATGTCCTTTCTTTTACTATGAAAACCAAATCTATTTTTTAAACGGTTGCCATTTCATATAAGTTGCCGAACGCCACAGCCACTCAAACGGCCCGTATAAATAATATTTCAACCAATATTTGCTAATTACAATTTGCACGCTATAAATCGCTAATGCCAAAATAAACAATTGACCAGCGCTCCATCCGCCGAATATAGCGCCAAATCCCCACATGGAGAATATAATAGAACCTATAATACTTTGCGATACATAATTAGTTAATCCCATCCGCCCGTAAGGAGTCATTACATCCAGACATCTGCCGATACCTCTCAATTGATAAAGTACGATAAAGCCCATTGCCAAAGCGCCGGAAAAACAAACGTTATAGATATTCTCTAACGCCAAAAGTAAATATGAGGGAGATTGCGCTTTATTTCCGAAATTACCAAACATAGCGGGAGCGGCTTCTTGCGGGAATAAAGACATAATATATTTTAATGACAATAAAGCAATCACAAATCCGGCAAAAATAACCATATTACGTCCTTTGCGGGTTTGCGCTTCCTCGAAAAACCGAGAACGTCCGATAACCAAACCTAAAATAAATAAAGCAAACGTTATATAGCCACGCCCGAACGCACCAAATTGATAATTCAATTTCATCCGCATACCGCTTGTCAAATTATTATACGCCGACTTAAAGAACGTCGGTTTTTCCATCTCAAATCTGGGAAAATCACCTCGTTCGCCTCTACGAAAATCAGGACGACCGTCTTTCTCCCAGTTTCTTCGCATACTATCGCGTGCAAAAGAATCCATTGGAAACGCATGTTCTCTTCTCAAAGAATCTCCCTGTTCAAATCGGCGTTGTCCGCCTTCGGCAAAAGCCTGTTGCCTTCTGGCTCTTCTCGCTTCACGCCCGGCTTGCGTCGTATCCACAGGCGAAAAAGGACGTTGTCTTACCGAGTCCCCTGCAACTTGCTTATGTCCCTGACGTTCATTACCGCCCTGTTGCATGTCCGGCATTTGACCTCTATTCTGTCCGCCTTGTTGGCCACCGACAGCCTGATTCCTATTTTGACCGCCGACTGTTTGTCCGTTTCGCTGACGATTACCGCCTTGTTGGCTACCGGACATCGGCCTGCTTTGCCCCACTACCATTTGAGCGCCGACAGCACGATTTCCGCTCCGTTGTCCACCTCTACCATTCTGTCCGCCAGAGCGCACACCGGCTGTCCGAGCACTATTTCCGGCCGGAGGCGCAGCCATAACAGGAGCTCCCCCACCATTACCGGCAACAGGTTGAATATCTGCGCCACCCGGCACAGCATTTCTTTCCGGCACTCTTTCTCCCGGCATCCCGTCGGGTCTACCACCCGGCATTTGTTCGGGATTAAAACCATGTCTTCCCGGATTTTGTCTATCCGAACCATTCTCTACCTGCTCTGTCTTTGCAAGTTTGTCATACGTAGAAAGCACCATACGGGGAACTCCAAACAATAAAAGAGCAACTATAAGCATTAAAATTTTATTCTTGAACCGGAATAAGAAAACCATTATAGCGCCGAAAACAGCGTAAATAGATAAAATATCTCCTGTATAGAAACAGTTGCCCACTATCCCTATCACAAAAAGAACCGCCATCCGCCACAAAAAACGTTTACGGAAATCTATTCCTTTTTGAGCAGCCCTATCCATTTGAATAAAAAAACTCAGTCCGAACAGAAAGGCGAAGATATTAATGAATTTTCCCATTATCACATTCTGCGACAACCATTGTACGGTAGAGTCAAACGCTGGAAAAGGAGACTCTTGTCCCTGCCCCATCATTCCGAATGAAAATATTCCGTAATGTTGGTTCATGTGTATCAATAATATACCCAATAGCGAAAATCCCCTCAAAGCATCTATCATCGTAATCCGATGCTTGGGATCTGAAAGAGAGGTGTTTTGTTCCATAATTTTTTATACAAATCCAATTATTCTTTATTTCGTTCCGGTAATTCGACATTTAGTTAGTATGAGACTAAAAATTTGTCATTTGGTTTAATAAGAATGCAAAAAAATAAATCTTTTCTGTCTCGAATTTTGTTTACACTTACAGTTAGTGAAAAATATATCACTATTTTTACCATTACAAAAATATTTCCTAAAACCGATAAATTGAAATGAAACTATTAAATACATATTTATGGTTGATTTTTTTCTGCTTCTTATCAGAAATACCGGCACATTCTCAATCCCTCGCACAAAACAATATCCCGATTGAACGTATATCTCTATTACAATGCTCGGGAACAGCAATGCCGTATCTCTACGAAAAACGCGGACAGAGCGCGCCTCCTGCCGGTTATACACCGTTTTACATTAATCATTTAAGCCGACATGGAGCAAGGTATCTTACCTCTGCATCTAAAATAACTCCTGTCCTTAAAATTTTCAACAATGCTGCACAACAAAACATGCTAACACTACGAGGGAAAGAAGTATCTCGCTTCTTAACCGAACTTTCGGCTCAATCGGATGGCAAGTGGGGAGAATTGACTACATTAGGCAAAGAAGAGCAAAGAAATATCGCACGCCGAATGATTGCAAACTTTCCCGCCGTTTTCGACCCCATTCAAGGTGATTCCATGACGATTTTCGCCATTTCTACCGGAGTGCATCGCAGCATTCAAAGCATGGAATGTTTCACATCCGAACTAAAAAGTTTAAATCCGACTCTAATTATACATAGCGAATCCGGCTCTAAGTTCGATTCTATTTTACGTTTTTTCGATTGTAACCCAGCCTATAATATATATAAAAAAGAGGGTATATGGAAACAAGAATATAATGAATTTGCACTCAAAAATACTCCGATAAAACAAGTTAAGAAAATACTTTTTAATCCTGAATTTTCTTTACCAAACGATTCTTTAATAGATTTTGCAAACAATCTTTTTCAAATTTACGCCATTCTTCCGAATATGAATGTACAATTTTCGATGGACGACATCTTTCCCATACAAGACGCTCGTCGATTCTGGGCAAACAGTAATCTCTTGCAATATTTACGCAAAGGGCCGTCGACAATCGGCGAAGGATTACCGGTAAACATAGCCGCACCCCTTTTAGAAGATTTTCTGGTTACCGCTCGACAAGCCATCGAAGCAGGGGGAATAAGCGCCGATCTAAGATTCGCCCATGCCGAGACTCTCATACCTTTTTCTGCCTTATTAGGCATACCTCAGGTCTCATCGCGCATTGCACAACCGCAACAAGTTGCGGCAACTTGGCAAGATTTTCGCATTTCGCCAATGGCAGGTAACATACAATGGATATTTTATCGTAATGCTTCAAAGGAGATTATTGTAAAAGTGATGCTTAACGAGCAAGAAGTATTTTTACCTGTCCCATCAGACATACAACCGTATTACCATTGGGAGAACCTCTATGCCTATTATAAACGAATTATTGATGCGCTTTATCAAAAAAGCGTAATCAAATAAAATTATATCCCGACCAAAACACATCTAAAAAAAATAAAAGACAAGCCTATATTTTTAAGCAAAACACATAAATTTGCAATGTTTTTCTTTGATTTACATCGAATGAAAATTTTTCTATATATAATTAAAGATAAAATTACAAAATGCAATAACCAACTATCAACATCATCCATTATGATATTTTCTTCTTTTTATCAATCAAAGGTACTCATGCAAATTTTTGCGACAATTATTTTAAGCGTTTTTTTTACTTGCTCTGCAATTCAAGCACAATCGTTAAAAAGCAAATCGGACGGAGCCAACAAATACGGCTACGTAAAAGAAGGCGGTACGGAATGGGTTATCCCTCCCATTTATGAAAACGCTTACGCATTCGCAAACGATGCAATTGCACGAGTTCGCTATCAAGGAAAATACGGATATATCAGTCCATCCGGGAAATTTATCATACAACCTCATTATGATAGCGCAACAGACTTCTATCATGGCATTGCAACTGTGAAAAAAAACAATGTTTATTATGCAATAAACCTGAAAGAAGAAAAGATCTCTCCCGATTTTCTGGACCTGCAACGTAGCGGCGATATAGATTGGGGAAAAGAAAGCGACGGCTCATATTATATTCTTAATGCCGACTTCAAACATATATCTGACCGTCCATTCCAAAGTTTATCTTTATCAAATATACAGACGTCTGATAATCCCGCCTCTTTCGCATTCTTTTTCTGGTTTACCGCCAACCAAAAGCGAGGTGTTTGCGACCTTAAAGGAAACGATGTCATACCCGCTAACTATACCGAATTACATCCGGAAGATTATTATTATGCTGTCGGATACAAAAAATGCGATAAGGACAATATCAAACACACTCATTTCAATTGGATTCTTAAAGCCAAAGATGCAACAACAGGTAAATACGGAGTTCTTGACATACTCGGAAATACCCTTATGCCTTTCACTTTCAAGGACTCGTACAAGCTTTACAAAGGGACCTCCCGATATTATCAAAAAGCATTCAAACCTTTGTTTACTATAAACTTCGAAACTTTCAAGAAGTCGGTATTCGACAGGCTAAATCCTTCTTTTATGGAAGTTATAACAGAAAACCAACGTTTGGCAGAAACGCATCCTCAAAATTTAGACAATA
>JAFUKV010000279.1 GCA_017467745.1 Bacteroidaceae bacterium
GAATTTTCATAGGAATACCTAAATGCCTTGCCAACCCATTACCCGAACCGACAGGGATAATACCCAAAACTGTATTCGTATGTATCAACGTTTTCGCTATTTCGTTACAAGTACCATCTCCCCCGACAGATAATACATAGGCATATTGTCTACTTACAGCTTGATTACTCAAAATAGTAGCATGTCCTGCATATTCGGTGTAAACTATTTCCAACTCAAATTTATCTGAATCAATTTCTTGTTGTAAAATTTTAGGGATATTATATTTTGTTCGTGTACCCGATATAGGATTTATAATAGCTAATATTTTCTTTTTGGAGATATTCATAAAAACCGGCATTCGTAATTTCTGTTGCAGTGCAAAAGTAATACTATTTTACAATATTTCATATTATCATATACATAGTAAAAAGGATTTTCAAAAAGTAAAAAATTCAACCAAAAATTACTGCAAATGAAATAAAATAACTAATTTTGCTGGCCTGTTTTGGTCTATACGTCCAAAAACACATACACAATGTACGATAATCTGTAATTTGCGATAATAATTATGAATTTACTGCAAACCAAATTAGCTAAATTTGATATACCCCAGAAAATGAAAGCGCAAGGTGTTTATCCGTATTTCAGGGCTATTGAAAGCGATCAAGACACCGAAGTTATTATTAACGGGAAAAAGGTCTTGATGTTCGGGTCGAACAGTTATTTAGGTTTAACAAACCATCCTAAAATTAAAGAAGCGGCCATAGCCGCTACAAAAAAATACGGAACGGGATGTGCCGGATCACGTTTTTTAAACGGTACATTAGATATGCACCTTGCTCTCGAAAAAAGATTGGCGAAATTTGTCGGTAAAGAAGAAGCTATTGTTTATTCCACCGGATTCCAAGTAAATCTTGGTGTCGTATCCTGCTTAACCGGACGTGAAGATTATATTATATGGGACGAACTTGACCACGCTTCTATTATAGAAGGACGCCGCCTCTCGTTTTCTACACCTTTAAAATTCAAACACAACGACATGAACTCACTTGAAAAAGTTTTGAAATCATGTCCTGTTGACAAGATAAAATTAATTGTTGTAGATGGAGTATTTTCTATGGAAGGCGATGTTGCTCCGCTACCGGAAATCGTTAAATTAGCCAAGCAGTATAACGCATCTATAATGGTTGACGAAGCTCATGGAATTGGAGTATTCGGCCGACAAGGGCGCGGAACTTGCGACCATTTCGGCGTTTCAAACGATGTTGATCTTATTATGGGTACTTTCAGTAAATCTTTTGCCTCCTTAGGAGGATTTATCGCAACAGACTCCATTACAGCTAATTATTTACGCCATAATTCCAGATCATATATATTCAGCGCAAGTATTACACCCGCATCTACAGCTGCCGTATCAGCCGCATTGGATATTATGGAAAGCGAACCTGAACGTATCAATCACTTATGGGATTTAACCCACTACGCATTAGAAGGATTCAGAAACATGGGTTGCGAAATAGGACATACATCTACTCCTATCATTCCTCTATTTGTAAGAAATAACGAAAAGACATTCCAAGTAACTCGCGATTTATTCGAAGAAGGTATTTTTGTAAACCCGGTGGTTGCTCCGGCAGTAGCTCCGGACAGTACACTCATTCGTTTCTCGTTAATGGCAACTCACACTCACGAACAAGTGGATATTGCTCTTGACAAAATAAACAAATGCTTCAAACAACTGAATATCATTTAACAGAGACAAAAAAATAAAAAAGACGGAAATAATAATTTCCGTCTTTTTTCATACCCCTACCCTTCATAACTACACATGATAAAGCATCCAATAATCAAAATTATACAAAAAACTTAATATACCCTATTTATGGTATTTACAATAAACCTTACAGGCTTTATCTTTGTATCAATAAAAAACTAAATATTTACGAATATGGCTACCATTGCAAAAAATCTTACAGAACTGATTGGAAACACTCCCTTATTAGAACTTTCTCATTTTAACGCAAATAAAAAACTGAACGCCACGCTGATTGCCAAAGTAGAATTTTTCAATCCCGGAGGCAGTGTAAAAGATCGCATCGCATTTTCAATGATAGAAGATGCTGAAAAAAAAGGCTTATTAAAGCCCGGATCCGTCATTATAGAACCGACCAGTGGAAATACAGGTGTCGGGTTAGCATGGGTGTCGGCCGTTAAAGGTTACAAACTGATACTGACCATGCCGGAGACGATGAGTATAGAACGCCAAAATCTACTCAAAGCGTTAGGTGCGCAATTGGTTTTAACTCCCGGAACAAAAGGAATGAAAGGCGCCATAGAAAAGGCCGAAGAGCTACGGCAAGCTATACCAAACAGTCTTATTTTGCAACAATTTGAAAATCCGGCAAATCCGGCAGCCCATGTACGGACAACCGCTGAAGAAATATGGCGCGATACAGACGGACAAGTCGATATATTCGTTGCCGGTGTCGGAACAGGAGGAACCCTGTCCGGTGTAGGCGCCGGTTTAAAGAAACATAACCCGAATATCCGTATTGTCGGCGTTGAACCCGACAGTTCTCCCGTACTTTCCGGAGGAACGCCGGGTGCGCACAAAATACAAGGAATCGGAGCCGGATTCATACCGAAAACATACAATGCTGACGTTGTAGACCAGATTATCAAAGTTAAAGACGACGATGCGATCCGTACCAGCAGAGAATTATCGTTACAAGAAGGACTATTAGTCGGCATATCGGCCGGAGCAGCTACTTTCGCAGCCGTTCAATTAGCAAAACAGCCAGAAAACGCAAAGAAAAACATCGTAGTACTACTACCCGATACCGGCGAACGTTACCTCTCTACTGTATTATACGCATTTGAAGAATATCCTCTTTAAAAAGATTTTCAACTTTTCCATTAATGCTAAGATGATTTTCTGAAAAATCTCATAGAAACGCATCTAATATATTCGCCCTCTGTTTTTCAGGCAGAGGGCAAATTATAATAAAAATGGACATAACCGTATTGCAGATAGCTCTGTAACCACATTTATTATGCAAGCAAGGTTATAAACCAGATTTGTTTTACATCCACATCGGTTCTGCACAAAAGATTACGAAGTAATTTACGATAAAAAAACAATATGTATAGGTACAGAAAAATCGTTTAAATATAATACTCCGCAACATCTACAATCCCTGCCCTCAAAGCATATTTTGTCGCTTCGTACATATTGTTGACACCTATTTTCCGAAAGATATTTTTTCGATGTGTCATAACGGTATGTATGCTTAGACACCGTTCAAAAGCTATCTCTTTGGTTGTTTTTCCTAATGCCAAGCATTTTAGAATTTCTCTTTCGGTAGCCGTCAACGGAGAAAATTTCTCTTCTTGATCCTTTTCTTTATCAAAAATATTCATAACAGTCGGACAAATATATTGCCCGCCTGATACCGAACTCCGTATAGCCTCTTTTATTTCACTTAAAGGAGCGTCTTTCAATACTAAACTGAACGATTTACTTCCCAACATACGCCGCATAAAATCCTCGCTCAAATGATCGCTGAACAATATCCATTTTACCCGTCCAAACCGTTCGTGCACAATTTGAAGATACTCTGTCGATATGTCGAATAACGTATAATCTAAAATCACGACAGCATCTGACGAATCAGACAAAATAGACAACAGCCCCTGCTTGTCAAATACCTCCTTACACTCCGAAAATAATCCGTCAGAGGCAATCAAAGAGAGTAGTCCGTATCTTGTAATATCTTGATTATCGGCTATAACGGCAATCATACTTATTTATTTCAACAATCGGGTCATCATAAATGATTGTTTATAAAAAATAAACATCGGAATAGCCGCTCCGATAACCAAAGCAAAAAGGATAAATACCGTAGTAATACCATTACGAAATATATCTACCATAATAGCCGTTGATGTATCGTCATTCGCATGTTCCATAAACTTTACCAACGATAGAACCGTTTTATACGCATACATACCGGGTATCATCGGTAGCAACGACGGAAAAGAAAATACTTCGGCAGGACACCGAATAATCTTAGCGAAAAATATACTGAATAATCCGATGGAAAAAGCAGCGAAAAACGAGGCCATACCTATATCCAAAGATGTATTTTTCATCAAAAAGAATCGCAAACCATGTCCCACCGCAGCCAATAAGGCAGAAACATATATTGCCTTACGGGGAGGATTGGATATAACGGAAAAACCGATAGCCGCCACAGCAGCAAACAATCCGTCAAAAATGACCGCTTCTAAAAATTCTATGCTCATAAAGAATCTATTCCTATTAACAATAAAGTAGACGAAAGGCCTACCGCTATACAAATAATCAACATACAAGCATTTACAAACCGAGTAAACCCTACCAAAACATGTCCTTCTATAATATCTATAATAGAGTTAATTAAAGGAACACCCGGTATAAGGTAAAGCACACTGGTAGCCAATGCTATTTGAGGCGTAGTACATGCCGAAATATAAATAGCCGAACTACCTATAAGAGAAGCTATAAAAGAAGAAGCCACAAATACAAAATGGTGATTGATATGCCTGCGCATCATCTCTTGGCGAACAAAAAAACCAACCAATGTCGCGACAAACACGATACACATTGCCCAAACATCACCCATAAATAAACGACAAAACGCCGCATTTGCGCAACAGACCAAAAACAACACCCACCATCTCGACATATTTTTCTCCGCCATTATTTCATTGTAAAGCTCTGTTATTCGAGACAAAGGCAATTGCTCGTCATACGTCCTCCAACTCAATGCGCTCAGATTGGAATTTATCCTGAAATTAAGAGCTAAAACTTTGGTTCTTTTTACCGAACTGTAAACACGGGGGCTTTCATTATTACGAATACTCATAATAATTGTTTTTTGAAACATCGTTATATCCGTTTCATAACCGAAACGGGAAGCAATACGTGATGTATTCCGTACAATTCGGGAAGTATGCACACCCACCCCCATTAATGTAGTAGCATAGTCTAATAAAAAGTTCAATAAATCATGAACATCCGGTTTATCGGTCATACCAAATCCTTTTTAGTTTTTATTTCTTTCGTAAACAAATTTCCAGTATTCGTTTTCTCGATGATTTTTATCTAATAGTTTCTCTAACTTTTTCACCATCGAAAAATTCTCTGCGGAAAGATTTTTCCGTTCTTGCGGGTCTTCTTTCAAATTATATAATTCCATAACCGTCTTCTCCGAATTATTCACTTGCAAACGCACCAATTTCCAGTCGCCCTTTATTACGGCCTGCTTACCGCCTCCTTCATGAAATTCAAAATAGAGATCCTTATGTTTTTTCTGACGGCCTTTTCCTGTTAACGACGGCAAATAAGAAATCCCGTCTGTTGTTTCCGGCTTCGGTATCCCAGCCAGTTCACATACAGTAGGCATAAAATCCCAAAAAGCAGATACATGATCGCACACACGCCCTTTCGCTACTGTTCCCGGCCAACTGACAATAAACGGCGTACGGATACCTCCCTCATATAAATCCCGTTTAATACCTCTGAAACCGCCATTACTATTAAAGAATTCGGGATCATGCCCACCTTCACGATGAGTTCCGTTATCAGACGTAAAAATAACTACCGTATTCTCTGTCAATCCTTTTTCCGCCAATAAATCTACAATTCGCTGCACATCCCTATCCAAACGGCTTATCATTGCGGCAAACGTAGCTTTCGGTTTAGGCTCTTTATAATATCCTCCATAATTTACTTTTGCTGTCTCATCAAACATTCCATCGTACTCGCCCAACTCGCCATCAGGTACTTGCAAATCGGCATGAGGTATAGTAACGGATAAATAAAGGAAGAACGGACGATCAACATTCGTTTCGATAAAATTTAATGCCTTATCGACAACCATGTCGTGAGAATACTGTTTTTTATCCAAATTAATCTTGGTATTATTTTCCCACAAAAAACGAGGAAAATATCTATGCGCATTTAATTGTCCTAAATAACCGAAAAAATAATCAAAACCTTGTTTATTGGGATGTCCCTCACTATCCGGACCACCCATCCCCCACTTTCCGATACACGCCGTAGCATAATTTTTAGTTTTCAACAACTCGGCAATTGTTATTTCGGCATCTGCCAACGGATGATCATACATTTCTCCATCCGATGCTTTAACGTCATGATTACCGCGTATATAAGAATGTCCCGTGTGTTTTCCTGTCATTAATGAGCAACGGGAAGGTGCACTAACCGTACATCCCGCATAATGGCGAGTAAAACGCACTCCATTAGCAGCAAGATTATCTATGGCCGGTGTTTTTATTTTTTGCTGTCCGTAACAGCCTAAATCACCAATTCCCATATCATCGGCCATGATATAAATAATATTAGGTAATTTCTTATCGTCCTCTTTATTTTGCGCCTGCATCTGTAAAACCGGACAAAATGAAGACAACATACCTACACCCAACTCCAATACTCGTTTCATTTCCTATATTTTTATTTATAAACGGGGAACCGGTTCCATTTTTTCTTCCGGCACTGTGTCCTCCGCGTCTTTTCCATTATCCGTATCCGGCAAAGCAGAACTTACCTTTTTATATGTTTCGTAAAGTCCTATCTCGTTTAAAGATAAATTTTTACTTATCCCTGATTTTAAGGTTATCTTATATACTAATAACTTTTTACTGGACATAATAAAATAGTCAATCTTATAATCATTCTTTTTTTTGCCAACAGTTATAAATGCTTTTACATAGCCCGGTTTCCAAAAATGATCTTCACTAAAATTATCTATTACAACCATTCGATAACGTTTCTTTTTCGGATACCACTCATCGTGAAACTTGCTTATAGCGACACGTAAACCGAGATCACTCTCCCAGATACCTTCTATCGAATCTAACGACTCTGCCTTTCCAAAATAAAGAAGAATTTCCCGCTCACTAAAATTATCGACAGTATAATAAGTATCTGTCAATTTCTGGGATACGGACACCAGACATCCTGCACAGAAAAAGATTAAACCTACAATAAACTTTTTTATATTTATAAACCCAAAATTCATATTGTGCAAAGGTACATAATTTTTACTTATAAGAGTCAAGCGCCACAATCTTATGGAAATAAAAAACCGCCGATAAAAAATTGGCGGTTTTTTCTATATTCTTTCAAATAAAATTACCATGTATAATTAAATCCGAAACTAAGAGTTTCATATATTTTTGTATGCTTGTAATGAGGATCCGGCCTCCAATTATCATTATATTCCGTATCGATATAAAATCTGGCCGATAACAACCGTGTCAACTGCAAATTGAATGTATTACGATAAAGCAGACCTACGTACTCATAATTCGTATTATACTGCGACCACATGTCCCA
>JAFUKV010000280.1 GCA_017467745.1 Bacteroidaceae bacterium
TAAACATTATTCACCTTTTGCTTGCGCACCTCTGGCTGCACGAGTCAAATTAACGGCACAAACTACGGCATTCTTAGCATTTACTAATTCAAGACCTTCAAAGCTGAGTTCACCAACTTGCAAAGTTTTACCCAATCCTAATTTATCAATATTGACAACCAATTTTTCAGGAATATGGTTATAAACAGCTTTTACTTTCAATTTACGCATAGAAAGATTCAACTTACCACCGGCTTTAACCCCTTCGGCATGACCTTCAAGCACAACAGGAACTTCCATAACAACAGGTTTTGTTTCGTTCACAGCCAAAAAGTCCATGTGCAAAATAGCGTCGGTTACCGGATGAAATTGAATATCTTTCAAGACAGCTTTCACGGTTTTCGTTCCGATTGTAAGATTTACGACATAAATTTCAGGAGTATAAACCAATTTACGAACAGCATCCTTAGATACGGTAAAATCTGTTACGATAGTACCTTTTTTACCGCCATCTATTTCAACCAGTTTTTCTCCTTCCGACAAAGTTCCTTTAAAAGGCATTGCAAAAACTTCGCCGCCATTCAATACTGCCGGAATCAAATTTTGTTTACGAAGCGCTCTTACCGCTTTCTTTCCTAAATCTACTCTTGGAGTAGCGTTCAATTCAAATGTTTTCATTCTGTTTGTTTTTTGTGTTACTCAAAATTAAGTTTGTTTTGCTCCTTAATTTCCCATCACACGGAATACTAAAAAAGCGTTGCAAAGGTAGTTATATTATTGATATATTCACAATTATTCATTGTGTTTTTTTCGTGTAAATAACGATTTCATTCAAAAATCAGAGGGAAAAACCGCCATATCTTTAATTTCTCCGCTCTGCAAGCGGATATATGTACGGAACATCCTTTCTCCTTCTGTTAATTCGATAACACGGGCTCCGTTTTCCATATTCGTATAAGTAGTTTTTCCTCCGGTAAAACGGCCATAGCCCAACGCTATTCCATAGGCATTTACAATATAATCGTTATCATGGTCGTGCCCCACGAAAACACCCATTACATCACCCGCCTCTATCATAGAGGCAAACATTCCGCTATTCAATTCGGGAGAGCATTCACGTTCTTTCCGTTCGCCGAATCTTTTATTCTCTTTTTTATCGTACGCCTCTCTATACTCGGGCAAAGGTATGTGAAAAAACGCCAAGGCAGGCAACGGAGCATTTCCGTTTTTCCGAGTATATTTTTCGCTCATCCGCTTATACCACTCTATCTGGTCTGCGGCAAACCAACCATAACCCTTGAAGCGGCTATCTGCCGGGTATGCGTTCGAATCCAAGCAATAAAGCAAAAAAGACGCTCTTTCACCTTTTGTACCTTTCACTTCTACAACGGTGTTCAAAACTCCTTTTATTTTCGGATCCTTACGGGCATTCACATTCATTTTATACTGTTTTACCAATGCTGATATTTGCTCACGCGACAAATCCTGCTCATCGTCATGATTACCCGGAACCACACAAAACGGAACAGAACGCCGCTCTAACTCATCAAGAATAATTTTCCAGCCCTGCTCCGCCGGTTTACCGGTAACTACATCTCCTGAAAAAATCACCAAATCGGGATGTTCCGCCTCAACAGTTTCCACAATCGTTCGGAGTGCAACGCCCGATTTATCGTTTCCCGGCACATAGTGCACATCGGTAAACTGCACTATCTTAAACTTCCTATCCGCATTAAAACGTAACTCCGGCAAAGAAAAACACGACAATAAACTTATCGAAACAAACACGCATATAAATAAAATTCTTTTCATTATCATTTTCGTTTTTAATTTTGCTGCGCAATGTAGCTTTTTTTTATAACCTGACAAAATTACGCCCGAAACAAAAAAACTCATTGTTTAATATCTTTAAATTTATCGAGACTTGCCGTCAATTAATATTTAATTCGTACATTTATGCAAAATTTTTCAGAGAATGCGTTTTAAGCTAATTTTATTAATAAAACCAGACACATTCGGAAATATACTTCCCGCAAGCTACCAATACGAGCTATCGTCATGTATTTTCAGAAAAATGACTGAAAACAACCTCTTATATAGCCATTGGATGCGTATGAACGGGTTTATAGAAAGCGACAATCTTCAACACAGGTTGTTTTCAATTTCAAATTTCTACATTCCCCATATAAAAGTAGAGCAAGACAGATTGTATCTACTGACGAAACGTATTCAGGTATGGATATCTTTTCTTCCGGAAAGAGGCACAAAAGAATTTGTCGAATCGGTATTTACAAACACAACATTGCTTATCGGAGATAAAAAAAGCCGTGTCAATTTTTACGTAGAACAAATTACCGCCAGCACAGAAGAGCCAACCGAATACAACATGCAATATCTCTCGCTTTCGCCCATCGTATTTTCTTGCATAAGGCCTAACCGCAGCGTAGAATACATAAACCCGCATAGCGACGAATATCAGGAAATAATGAAACAGAGCATCCTGAACAAGTACAAAATATTGTATGGAAAAGAGTTCCCACACGAAAATAACTGGGACTTTAAAATTTTGTCAGAACCCAAACGAAAAGGTATCTTCATCAAAAGATTTACGCCTAATGAAACCAAAGTTATCGGATATATGTATAAATTCGGCATTCAAATGCACCCGATACTGCAAAAAATAATATACCATACAGGATTGGGCGATAAAATCAATTTAGGATTCGGTTGTATAGAAATTCTGAAAAATACGACACCAGTACAAAACCCGATAAATAAAAGTTGAAAACGCCATTTTGAGATTTTCTAAACCGGATATATAAAAAAGATAGGTAATTCCGTATGAACTAAGGAAAATTTTTTCTTAATTTGTCGTTTCAACGAAAAGAAAAACAAGACTCTTTTTATTAAAGAATTTAAATATGGCAGATACTCAGGAAAACGATGTTTTTGAAACCAATCAAAACATTGAACAGCAGGAGGAAACTTCGAAACAAGCAGATAACGAATTGCCTCAAAATGAAATATTAACAAAAGACCAGATTATCGATCAAATCAAAAATTTGATTGACGAACCTGTTAATACCGTTAAAGACACGATAGACCTTTTGAAACAAAGCTATTACAAATTACGGAAAATAGAAATAGAAAATCTTCGTAAAGCGTATCTATCAGAAAATTCAGACAATAAAGAAAAAGATTTTTCCATAGAATCAGACCCTCTGGAAGAAAAATTGAAAGGATACCTGAATATCTTCAAAGAAAAAAAAGCCGTTTATCAACAAGAACAAGAAA
>JAFUKV010000281.1 GCA_017467745.1 Bacteroidaceae bacterium
ATTCATATATATCCTTTTCCCATTCCTCTGTATCAGGAGATGACAGAACAGTTTCTATCCGACCTCGCAACGCTTGTTCGGAATAAAATATCCCGTTTATTTTTATACTTCCGGAAAAATTCATTTTGCTTCAATAAAAGACGACATATCCCACTCGCAAAGAGGATCATACCAAAGAGACTCTTGCCATATACGTAACGGCGACGAAACATTGTTGGTAAACAACTGGCCCGTCCCCAGCCCCTGCGGCATAACGGGAGACTTGGTATAACACCATTGGGCTATGGCATTCAGACCTACATTCGATTCGAGCGCAGATGTAATCCACCATCCGATACGCCTTTCTTCGGCTAAACAAATCCATTCTTCACTGCCGGAAATTCCCCCAACTAAGGCCGGTTTCAATATAATATATTGAGGCGAAATACTTTTGAGCATTAAGATTTTATCCTTCTGATTGAACACGCCAATCAATTCTTCATCCAAAGCGATTGGCAAAGGCGTATTCTCGCACAATTCGGACATTCGTTCCCATTGTCCCGCACGGATAGGTTGCTCGATAGAGTGAATAGACAGACGAGACAACGCATCTAATTTAAACAACGCATCATCCGGAGTAAAGGCGCCATTAGCATCTACCCGCAACTCTACCTCTTGCGGAGAAAATTCATTTCTGATAGCTTTTAACAAAGACAACTCCGTGTCGAAATCAATAGCGCCTATTTTCAATTTAATACACCGAAAACCGTGCGATAACTTTTCCCGTATCTGTTCTTTCATAAAATCTTTCGATCCCATCCAGATAAGACCGTTTATTCGAATCCCCTCCTGCCCTTGCGTAAACCGAGAAGAATACAATATACGGCGTCCACCGCCTTCCCAATCAAGCAAGGCCGACTCTAATCCGAAACGAATAGAAGGCCACTCTTGCAACCCTTCCGGACAATCTATATACCGTTCTATGTTCTTACAGACATCCGTCAATTTATTTTCATAATCGGGGCGGTCATCCGCACTAAGCCCCTTGAACAAAGCCGCTTCGCCCAATCCAAAACGAGAAATATCCGAATCATCGTAAACTTTTATAAAATAGGTCTGCTTCTCCGTCAATATCCCGCGCAACGTTCCTCCCGGTTTTTTAAACCGGAGCAAATACGGTATATATATAGCTTTTAATGCCATGTTATTTCATCAAAAATCGGATTATTTTTTAAGGAAATTTAGGAAATTGCTGAAAATCCGGGTCTCGTTTTTCCAAAAACGCATTTTTCCCTTCTTGGGCTTCTTCCATCAAATAATACATCAACGTAGCATCTCCGGCAAACTCCATTAATCCCCGTTGTCCGTCAAGTTCCGCATTTAACCCGCGCTTAATCATACGGATTGCCATCGGGCTGCGTTTCAAAATCGTTTTACACCACTCTACCGTCTCGTTTTCCAAACAATTTAACGGAACAACTTTATTGACCATTCCCATAGCTTCTGCCTCAGCAGCTGAATATTGACGGCACAAGAACCATATCTCGCGAGCCTTTTTTTGCCCTACTATGCGCGCCAAATATGAAGAGCCGAACCCTGCGTCAAAACTTCCCACTTTCGGACCTGTCTGCCCGAAAATAGCATTATCGGACGCAATTGTCAGATCGCATACCAAATGCAATACATGGCCTCCGCCTATGGCATATCCGTTTACCATAGCAATAACCGGCTTTGGAAGAGAACGTATCGCCTTATGCAAATCGAGCACATTTAGACGGGGCACGCCATTCTCGTCGATATAACCGCCTATGCCTTTCACTTTTTGGTCTCCTCCTGAACAAAAAGCCTTATCGCCCGTACCGGTAAGCACAACTACGCCTATATCGCTGCGCTCTCGACAAATAGACATGGCATCGAGCATTTCTACATTGGTTTGGGGGCGGAAAGCATTATATACTTCCGGACGATTAATCGTTATTTTCGCTATACCTTCAAAATATTCGAATTTTATATCGGTATACTCCTTAATGGAAGTCCAATTTCTTTGTTCCATAATTACCTATTTTGTAATGATTTAAAATATGCTTTTAATACACGGTCGTTAACCGTGCGAGGCGTTTCCACCTCCAATATGGCCGGCCGTTCGTTCGCCTCATAAAACAGAGGCAACGTATTCCGCAACGATTCGGCATCCGATACTTTAAAATATTTCAATCGATAAAATGCCGCCAACCGCTCAACATCTATATCCTGAGCCGTTTCAAAATATTGCTCGCACTCCTCTACATCAGAAGGCCCTGATATAAACCTGAAAATGCCTCCTCCCCCGTTTTTCATAACAATTACCTTAAAACGAGAGGTCAAATAAGGATTCCAAAAGGCGTGGCTGTCGTACATCAAACTCATGTCTCCGCTTATTAACGTAGTCAATCCGTCGAAAACGCAAGATGCACCCGCCGCCGTAGACGAGGAACCGTCTATACCGCTCGTCCCTCTGTTAGCTCGCATATCGGACGCCTTGCAATCATTAAAAAGCTGGGCATAACGAACCGTAGCGCTATTGCCCAATTGCAGATTACTACCTTGCGGTATCGAGGAAAGAATAATGCCGAACGCCTGCAAATCGCTCCACTCTGCCGTTTGCAAAAACGCATCATGTTTTTCGGCCTGTTCCTTATTACGCATATCCCAAATAGCCGCATAATTCGACGATTGCACCGGCTTCGATACCGGTATCATGCGATTGAAAAATACAGAGGGGGACACGTCTATCCGCTCCGTCAACCGGCAAAACGTATCGATAAGCGGTTCGCCGTCTCCAACGTACCAATGCCGGGAAGGCGGGCAAGAACGAATCATCCGCCGGATAATTTTCGAAACGACAGGCCCCCC
>JAFUKV010000282.1 GCA_017467745.1 Bacteroidaceae bacterium
GAAAGTATATAAGCAGATGAAGATGTATAATGATCCGGATTTGAATCCGGTTTTGTACGCGAAAAAGGCGTAGCGAAATGAAGCATATACTCGTTATCCGTCTTTCTGCCTTAGGCGACGTGGCGATGACCATCCCTGTAATTTATTCGGTTGCTCGGGCTTATCCGGATATTCGGTTTTCCGTATTGACACAAGCTGTCTCGGCAAAACTATTTATTCAGGCTCCGGCGAATGTATCGGTTATTATTGCCGATGTAAAAGGCAACCATGCGGGAGTGTTCGGGTTATGGCGTTTGTTTAAGGAGTTGCGAAAAATGAATGTCGATGCAGTAGCAGATTTGCACGATGTGTTACGTTCTAAATTTATTCGTTTTTTATTTTCTTTGATAGGTGTTAAGAGCGCTATTATAGACAAAGGGCGTGTACAGAAACGCCAATTGACTTCTCGTAAGAATAAATTATTTCGACCGCTTAAATCGTCCATAGTTCGTTATGAGGAAGTGTTCATGCGGCTGGGCTTGCAGTTTGCTCCTGTTTTTACCTCCTTGTATGGAAATAAAAAAGGGGATGCAGATTTGTTCTCTGATATAGTTTCGGCAAAAAAAGAGTTTTGGATAGGAATCGCTCCGTTTGCGAAACATAAAGGGAAAATATATCCTGTTGAGCAAATGGAGAAAGTTGTCCGCTATTTTTCCGATAAAGGAGATTGTAAAATATTTCTTTTCGGAGGTGGAGCTGATGAGATTCAGGTTTTCAATGAATGGGTGAGAACCTATTCGGGAATTATTTCAATGGGAGGGAAACACGGGTTTGAAAAGGAACTGGCGTTAATCAGTCATTTAGATGTAATGATTACTATGGATTCTGCAAATATGCACTTAGCTTCTTTGGTAGGCGTGCGGGTGGTCTCCATTTGGGGAGCGACGCATCCTTATGCAGGATTTTTAGGTTGGGGTCAACTGGAATCGGATGCTTTGGGCGTGGATCTTTCGTGCCGTCCGTGTTCCGTTTTCGGAAATAAACCTTGTTTTCGGGGCGATTATGCTTGTATGGCCGTACTGCCGCCCGAAACTGTTATCCGGAAAGTAGAACAGGTTTTAGCAGAAACTGTTAAAGAGTAACGAAAATAAGATATTTACACTTAGAAAGTTGAAAGATTTCTTTTTTTACTTGACGAGTTGAAAATAATTGCTTAACTTTGCATTATTAATGAAAGACATATATGAGAGTTCCGGCTTTTCAGTCGGGATTCTTTTTTTGTTATTAATCAGATATAAATTGTTTATATAAACTTATTTAAGGAGAAGTTAATATGGCTATTAGTTACATGACAGAAGAGGGCTATCGTAAGATGATGGAGGAGATAAATTATCTTGAAAGCGTTAAACGCCCTGAAATATCAAGGCAAATTGCAGAGGCGCGCGATAAGGGAGATTTATCTGAAAACGCCGCATATGATGCGGCCAAAGAGGCGCAAGGTTTGTTGGAAATGAAAATCGCCCAACTAAAAAGCGTTATAGCAAAAGCCCGTTTGATAGATGAAACGAAATTGAATACAGATTCTGTACAAATTTTGAATAAAGTAAAAATAAGAAATACCGCCAATAAAGCGGTTATGCAATATACTATCGTATCAGAATCGGAAGCTAATTTGAAAGAGGGAAAGATTGCCGTTAATACTCCTATTGCAAAAGGGTTGTTAGGGAAAAAAGTAGGTGATATTGTAGAAATAAAAGTTCCTTCCGGAATAATGAAATTTGAACTTATAGAAATTTCCATATAAAAAAAGCCATGACCGTTTTATTACGGTTGTGGCTTTTTTTGATGCCGGATATTGTTTGAACTTCTCCTGAAAAAATTATTTTTGCGGTATCAAAACATTTATAATTATGGCAACTATTTTCAGTAAAATTATCGCCGGAGAGATACCTTGTTATAAGGTTGCGGAAGATGAACGCTTTTTCGCGTTTTTAGATATCAACCCTTTGGCAAAAGGACATACCTTAGTGGTTCCTAAACAAGAGGTGGATTATATATTCGATTTGCCGGAAACCGATTTGTCAGATATGGTATTATTTGCTAAGCGAGTGGCATCGGCATTGCAAAAGACTGTCGATTGTAAACGTGTCGGTATTGCGGTTATCGGCTTGGAAGTGCCTCATGCCCATATCCATTTAATTCCTATCAAAGAAGAAAGCGATATGGTATTTTCAAAAGCGAGGTTAAAGCTATCGTCTGAGGAGATGACCGATATTGCCGAGAAAGCAGCGGAGGTTTTTATGTAGCATCGGGTATCTTCTTGTTTAAGAAAGATATTTCGCAAAAAATAGTCCTGTGTCTATTTAATTAAACATAGGACTATTTTTAATTTAAAAGGGGACAATTTTTAGAAAAAAGATATTTTCTCTCCGGCAATATCCGAAATCAGATTGTTTACCAGACGGCTTGCTCCGATACGGAATAAATCTTTATTCAACCAATCTTTTCCTAAAACAGATTCTACGATAGTGTAATATTTTACGGCATCTTCTGTTGTAACAATTCCTCCGGCGGCTTTGAATCCGATTTGAGTGCCGGTTTTATCAAAATAATCTTTGATAGCTGTGCACATTACATAAGCGGCTTCGAGTGTTGCGGCCGGAGTTGATTTGCCTGTGGAGGTTTTGATAAAATCCGCTCCGGAATATATGGCTAAAAGAGAGGCTTTTTTTATATTCGTTGCGGTTTTTAATATGCCGGATTCTAAAATGACTTTTAATTTGGCTTCTCGGCATGCCTCTTTTATTTCGATCAATTCTTGGCAAAGTCCGTCATAATCGCCGCCTAAAAAATCTCCTAC
>JAFUKV010000283.1 GCA_017467745.1 Bacteroidaceae bacterium
GACCAAAAATCATGAGTCGCATTCATCATATCGTATGCAAATTTACCTTCTCTTTTAAGTTTTTGCCAATCACCGTAACCCAACTCTTCTGCAAGTTTAAAAAAACCATCTCCTCGCTTATTATTCTTACTTACTACAACCGATGACAATAACGGACGCCCCGCTTCATACTCATAAAATGAAATATTACCTAATATACTGCCTATTTTACCTCTATCAGCAGGAACGCTCATATCTAACTTCAATCCAGCTCTTTGGCACAAATCCGAACAATCGATTCCCCCACATTTAGAAGCTACTTTAATTAATTCTCTATATACACTCTCTTCTTCCGGCGTCAATACAGTTTTCATCTTCCACAAAAAATTTATATCTTATACCTTAATATGCATAACTCAACCAATAATATTTGGTACTAATACTTCTAGCAAATCATCAAAAGAAATAAGAGAAATGATTTAGTAGCAATCCTTTTCTTACAGGCGCAAAAAACACTAATTTTCAAATATTTACAAATCATTGTTTTTACATAAGTAATGATTTATAACATGCTACCGTCTTTATCTTGCTTCAATTTGAAATGGAATGATCTGCCAATGTAAAGGTACAAAAAAATGATGCATTATCAGATTATTGAGCCTTTATTCTTTTGTTAGTTTACAAAATCATAATTGTACTATTGCAGGACATTCCAACTATGAATAAGTAACAATTTGGATGTCTAAATCTTAATATTTCTAACACAGCTGATTTTCTTTCAACTTTAAATGCTTGTATTTTTCGGTATAAAGCTATACTTAATTTTACCCGCTAAGAATTTCGTGTTCGTTACATTTTAATATATAAAAAAAGCCGATAATAGCCGAAACATGTCCGTATAACCCGGAATATAGACAAAACAGCCGGTACTGTTACGTATCGGCCGTTTGTTTTCAAATCTAATCTATTTATTCCACTACAATGGTTTCGCCGGGTGTTTGCGCCGCATACTGAGGCGCATATAAGCATTGTACGGTAGATATTCCATTATGATACGTGCCTGAACGATCCACCCATAAATCGTATTCTATTTCAAAAGTTCCTTTCGGAACGAAATCGAAATAAAAGTTCGTAACGGCATCGTTGTTCTGCTGATAGTAGCCTATTCCGTTTTTGTATTTATAACCCGAAAGTTGCTCGGTCGGCTCAAAACATGCCGCCCTTTGGTTTTTCAGATAAACAAACTCCATATCTCTATCGGCAGATAATACTATTCTGACACGTATTTTATCGCCTGTTTTTATTGTTTGATTTTCTATCGGTAGCCATTTCATTTTACCGTCTACCATTCTTTCTACAAGCAGTTGTTTAGACAGTTTCAATCCGGATCCGGACTGTTTCACTTTATCGAAATCTTCGAAATATTGCCAATAGAGAGCTCCCCAAGACGGATGCGCCGCCGAACTGTTTATTTTTACCGTTGCATCATTCTCGCTAATTTTTCCGGCATCTTTACTTTGTTGAATATATCCGGTAAACGGGTCATCGGCAGGAACTTCTACCGGTTTTCCGCCCCACAATAAAGATATTGCATCGTTATCTACCGTCAACCAATCATCACCGGACGACAACAACGTATAAACCGCATCGGCTGTCGCAACCGTATTACCCCAGTCTTGCGTTTGTTTCTGCATCAGCAACCAACGTTTTATCTCGTTTATTTCCGACGACTCCGGTTCTACCTCAGCAAAGGCTTGGGCTATTAACGTTTGCGTACGGATAGCACCTTCCTGATTTATTGCCGATGAGTGAGATGTATCCCAAAACATTCCCATTTGCTCCGTTTTGGTTGCATATTGCCGTAATGATTCTATCATCATTTTAGCCTCTTTTACAAATCCGTAACGGAATGCCGCAACCGCCGCTTTTGCTTTTCCGCCCAACCCGAGTCTCGGCCAATGTTTCAACAAACTATCCATCATAGCCTTATGTCTATCAAGCGTTTCGCCCGCCAACGGAATATCCCGATATGCACTGCGAACATACAGATAATTGACATCGAATGACGGCAAATACATTCGTTCCTCTTTCTTATCTTTCAAAAGTTCTTTATCCAGATACGCTAATGCCTTTATTTGCATCTCCGTAGCCGACTCTTCATACTCGACAAAGCCTAACGAGGAGAGACGAGACATATACTCCAACACTTGCATTGTAACATTCGTACTGGGATACATTCCCTTAAACCAACTCCACGCGCCGGAAGGCATTTGCAAAAATTTCAATTTATTCAAAGCCGTCCGTTGCTCTTGAACAATGCGGTTTTCATCGAAGAGATTTTCCAATTGTTGCATCCGTTCCGTCATATTTGTCGCTTCCAATACCCAAGGAGTTTCCGATATTAAAATCGTTTTCAATTGCTCGTTTTTCAGCAACTCCGATACTGGCATTTCTTTCTGTTGCGATTTCCATATCTTTATCGCATTTTCTATACGATGATTTTTGTTTGCTATACCGGACGACACCGTATTGGCATAATACGAAGTTATCAGCCCCAGTGCGTTATTGGCATCTGACGACAAAATAGACGGCAAAGCCTGTACTACATACCATGTGGGATTCACAGTGTACTCTAACGTCAAGCGATAATTTTCAAGCGTTTTAGAACGGTTATTTTTTAAAGAAGACATCGTTATCGTTTTATTTCCCTTGCCGGACAACCCGAACGGCAAAGTTTCCGTAACCATGCTTCGAGACGGTAATACCGGTATCAGATGTTGTTCGCCATCTGCGTGTTTCTTTCCCTCCGCCCGAATACGAATGCCTAACACCGAATAGGCTTCCGACACGTTAAACGTAAAACGGCAAGCTCCGGTGGCACGAGCATTCAAAAAGAAACTTTCATTACCGCTTTCTACTATCGAATCGTTATACGGATTGAACAATTCAAACGATACATTTCCGGAATCAGGCTCATCCGAATTATTCTGAATTACAGCCGAGATAGAAACTTCATCTCCCTGACGGACAAAACGCGGCACATTGGGAGAAACCATCAACGGCTTCGATGTAGTTACATTCCGTTCTATTTTTCCATGTTGTAAATCTTTCGTATAAGCAACGGCTTGAAACTGCCACAACGTATTCGATTCGGGAATACGGAACGAGAATGAAACGTTGCCGGAACTATCTGTTTGCAAATTCGGATAGAAAAACGCCGTTTCATTAAAATTATTACGATAATCGGCATCTTCCACTCCGCCACCGGCAGTAGCTTCCGCTTCGGCTACTTCCATTGCCATATCGTTCATAGGGGCGGCAAGATCTTCTTGAACAACGTTTTGTACAGATGCTCTCGATTTTTGTTTTGAGAAAGCCACAAGCCCTGAATCATAAAGTTCCGAGTCTCGCAAATAAGAAAAATTGTCGAACGTCAACGTCGGAAAATACATCCAATGATACCTGTGTAGAGAATCGTAGTATTCTCTATTACTAAACATGTATCGGATATAATTGCTATAATCATATTTATTAAAGAAAATATCCCATCTGTTATTTCGTATAGCGTTCAGCGAAGCGTCGTACATATCGGCGATAAAACGGGCTTCTACCGGATTGCCCAGTCTATCGACAATGGAGAACGTCCATTTTTCATCAGCTCCGGGTAACAGATAATCTCTGAACGTAACCGTTTTTATACTCAATTGTTGATTCGGCATCTCTCTATTAACCGCAACTTGCCGATTATATCCCTGTCCGTTTCGCGCGTATGTCAAACTCAATAACAACGAATTACCGTAATCCGCTTTGTATGGCAACTCGTAACGATAATTCTCTTTACTTATTTTAATCCATCGGCGAGACAACAGCTTATCTGCATCGAATAACTCTGCCAACACGTATAAATCTTTTTCTGACGAACCGAACAAAACTACCGCTGTTTCGCCTTCTTTGCAATCAATCTTATTTTTGGGTAACCAGAATAACGACCGAATAGGCATCCGCTTATCATTTTCCGCAAACAGCACAAACGACCACTCTTTTTTCGCTTTATTATTTCCCTCCGTCTCAAACGACAACCGATAAGCTCCCGATGGCAAGTCTCTCCACTCGGATATGGAAATAGAGTCTCCGGATGTTATATTGCGCTCAAAAACTCGTTTCACCACAGCCAGACTATCCAAAGGTTTTTCCTTATAAATATCCCTATCGTCTTTTAAAGACGACAGCGTTACTTTGCAAGGAACGGTCTGAGGTACTTGCATCATATTAAACGCCGAAAACTTAATATATGAAGTATCGGATTTTTCTATATTCTGAGGAAGAAGCGCATAAGAATGCGACCCTATATACATCTTCATGTCTAACGGAGATTCTCCCACCAATATCGATGTTGAGGCATTTTGTGTTTCTCCGGCTTCGGAAGTAACCGTTATATTAATTTCGTATCTATCTGCCAGAGCTTGTTTTTTTAAACTTTTTTCTCTTTGCGGGGTGAACCGAAGCGTAAAGTTTCCTTCACTATCCGTTTTCAATTCACCTTGTTCCACTTGACTACCATGATGCCTATACCTTAATTTGAAAAAGTCAAACGCACGTACAATATTGTAATTTACTTTTACATTGGGCACGGCCACTCCGGAATAAGTCAAAACCTTTCCGGTCAATGCAACCGGCGAACCAAAAGAGTATATCGATTTCACCGGGTCGAGTTCTATTTGGAATGTCGGCCGTTTGTATTGAGCAACCTGAAAATTCACCATTCCATGATACTTGCTCCTGATGCTATAATAACCGTCTGCATCCGAAGGAAGTACAAATTCTCCGTAGAACGAGCCGAATTCATCGGTTAAAAACTCCTTCGTTTCTATCTGCTCGGAATCTTTATCCAACAATATTTCCACTTTTGCATTCGGCACAACTTGCGGCTGGCGTTTTAAGTCTCTAAGTTCCGGTAAATACGCCACACCCCAGAAACGTACGGTTTGTCCGGGACGATATACTCCCCTGTCGGCATTCAGTTCTACCCAATACGGATAATGATCTCCTATATATCTTTCCGGATAAAACGATATAGAAGAAGATGACGGATAACAATCGTCTTTTTTCTCCTTTATAAAATAGCTTTCGACACTATCTTTTTGCGTTATTTTGACAATCCCCTCCTTATCGGTATAACGAGTTTCCAAAAATTTTCTTGACGGGAATCCTCCTGAATAAAGGTTAACGGCTACGCCGCTTTTCGGTTTTCCGGAACGACCGTCGGTAATGATAATTTGGCCGTCGGTGGCAGACGTTCTCAACGTTTGGGCCAACAATGCCGAAACATGGATAATATATTCCGTTTTTCTTGTTTGTACCGTATCGGGCAACAGTTCTACATGGTACAGGCCAAAATCCAGCCCCGGCAGAACAATATCCAATGATTGGGGAATCATTGTCAGCGTATCGTTTACATGAATAGATTTTTTATAAACTTGTTTTCGGGGCAAAGATTCTCTTCCCCCAATCGTTCCATAATATATTTCGGACGAAACATCTACTTTCGATATAGAGATATGCAAATCTTTTATATTGTTATATTTATATTTGACAGTTTGTTTTTCTTTCGGATAAAAAACCATGTCCATTTTCTCAGCTAAAAGCAACTCGGGCGATGACAGGTTTTTATAAATCTCTTGAAAAATTTTCGCCTGTTCACTTTCATTTCCGAATTTCGCCAATGCTACACCGCATAAATCATATAATCTTTTTACCGCATCATATTTATCCGAAGCCTTCACTATCGGATAAAGTTTTTTCACTATTTCCGCCGAATACACGTTATCGCCATACGCATTGAACATATCAAACAAGATTTTCATGTACCGATCTCTAATATCATCGGAATAATAGCAATCGTTCATATATTGGTTCGCAATGCCGATACGCTCTAAATCGTCTATCAAAAATGGAGAGGTATGCGGTTCTTTTTCTCTGAATCTCAGTAAATTTTGATAAATGCGAAACATACCGGGAATTACCTGATAAGGAGAATCATCGAATTTTATTTTCAAAAAATCAGCAACCGGACAAAAGAGATCGGATTCTTTTATCGAGTTTTGCGCAATATACTCGTCTATATTATACTGCATACCCATATATAACGAAAGGGCTTGATGCGCCACAAAATCGTACACGGTAGGCCGTATCGTCCGAGAGTCTGCACCTTCGGTCAGGACAGCCTTGTAAATCTGAATATCGGTCTGTTGCAACAACTCAGCCGGTTCAAGAGATTTCCAAATAAGATCTATCGTTTTTTTCAATATCTCCTCATTCGTCATCCCCAGTAAATAATTGTTTTCACTATTCATGCCCGGATTGAAAACGTAACGAAATCTATCTTTACTGTCTGAATATAATTTAGCTTGAATAAGATAAAGCATACTTTGCGCAACGGGATCATTACACACGCTTATTACAGAATCGAGCTGCATCATTACGGAGACTATGCTATCGCGGGAAATCGCCAGTATTCCCTGTTGTTTTTTCCACATCCCCTCAACAATGAGAGGGCTATTTTGCGTCGCTAAGCCAATCTGCAACAAACTATCGCCGGTTTCTATTTCTGCACGGGGAAAGGCCAACTGCTCCAGAGGTTGCCTTACAATTACCTTACCTTGCTTTTTTTGTGCAGCACTTTTTTCAACATAAAAGATACCGAATACCAACAGCACCAGCATCATAATTGCGCTCTTTATTTTCATAGTTCCCCTCCTCATTTTTAAAAGGATAAAATCTCTTCGAACAAATATACAAATAATATTCTTTTTTATTTCAACAAAAATTTTATTTATACAATATAATAGAAAGCGATATTAACCTCTTTAACAAGATTAATACCGCTTTATTATACATGCGCATATATTTTATTAATTGAACACAGTCTGCTTTACTTGAAAATAGCCTCCCAATAAGGCTCAAAGCAACTTCTACTTTTTTTCAGAGATGCCGATTATCGACCCCAACACTATCCCGAAAGCAGCATAAGCCAATAATAGGCCTATTATTTGCGTATTCATATTGCCTAAATCAAGTCCCGCTCCTGTCATAGAAACACCAATACGTATAATTATAGCTATCAAAATTCCGTAAATAGCGCCTCTTAGCCAAGCACGTTTTTCAAACGACAGAAACCTGTTAAAGAAAAATACATAAGCCGCAGTCCATATCCATCCTAAAATAAAATAACAAGCCATCCATAAGACGGTAGAGCGTTCTGCCAGTTCCGACATAAAGACAACCGGTTCAATCCGTAATGTATCCGTCATATTTTCTATATACATGACAATAATCAAGACAAATGTCGCTAAAAAGCCAGCCCAAACAATAGGGCGTATTTTCTGATAATTCATAAAGTGTATTTCTATCTGTTATACCATACAAACAAATTCAATATATTTTTTGTTGCCGCCATGTATAAAAAACGCCCGCTTGTTTACACAAGCGGGCGAATATATCTACTATTCAAAAAGGATTTTACTGATTCAATAGCAACCAAGCATCCGGGTATTGAGATCTCAAATCATCGCGCATATCTTCGGCAGAAGCTCTATCGTCATAACTTGCAGCTATAACTCGGTACATGCCTTTTGCATTTTGCGCAACCACCGGATCATAACCGGCTTTTTGCAACTTATCTTTCAATCCGAGTGCGTTCGTTTTCACAGTAAAACTGCCTACCACCACATTATAAGCCCGTAATGTTCCCGCTACAGCCGTAACCCTTTCACTCGTTACCTTTGCATTTGAAGCTCTTTCTACGGGACGAGGAGCTGCCGGTTTTGCAGGAGCCGGTTCTGCTACCTCTTCAACAATTTCTTTTTCCTGAGCCTTTTCATAAGCAGCCTTGTATGCGCTTTGTTTGGGTTTACATGCACCCATTCCCAACAAGAACGCAACGGAAAGTACCATTAATAGATTTTTCTTCATAACGTTTTTATTTTAATACAATTTATTCTCTCTTTTTTTAAACAAATATCATTCATCATTTATGCAAAAGTAAAGAATTAATCGTATTCATCTACTGATTGCATAAAAAAAATAATACAATTTACTAAAATATATCAACTTATGTGCTTAGAATCTCATATATGTAGATGTCTAGACGAATCGCCATCTTTACAGACCGGGCAAACGCTTTGA
>JAFUKV010000284.1 GCA_017467745.1 Bacteroidaceae bacterium
AATAACACAAGCCAACGACAAAGTAATAAGCGTTGCTTTCAACATCGCTTGTGGAGAAATATAGCCTGATGCCACCGCACGTCGAGGCCCTACCCGATCACTTCTGTCCGCACCTTTTTTATAATCGAAATAATCATTTGCAAAATTAGATGCTATCTGAGCCAATAATGCGAATATTATACATACCGACACTATAACTGGATGAAATACATTAAAATACCACGCATACGCCGCAGAAACTACCACAGGCCCCACAGATACCGGTAAAGTACGGGGACGAGCTGCTTCAATCCATAATTTCAACATACAAATAAAATATTATGAAGATAACCCGAAACATCTCTGTATTGCATTTCGTATATTGCAGGCATCTTCTTTATTTTCTTTTAAAACAGATATAATAAAACTCAAATATTTTTCTTTATTCACCAAACCGCATAACTGCGTTACCCTGCTTTGCGGCAACATACCTTTCTGATTATAAACACGCAAAATAGCTTCATAATTTTCATCTTTTATATATTGCCTGAACTCTAAACAGATGGTCTCGTACACACTACGACAATCTATATTATCCGTAAGGGTATCGATATGCTCTGACAATTCTTCTATACTGGATAACCGGCGGTCTATCATATACTCTAAATCCCGCCTTACTCTGTGTCGCGTATGTAATAGAGCCTGCGCCTCCACATCTTTATCGAACAACTGAAAAACATTCTTTTTAACCGCATCGAAAACAGAGTTTCCATCCAACAGCATTCTTCGGGCAACTGTTTTTATCACATCCTCCAACATCAGTAAATTTTCTACTTCCGCAACATCTGGCACATAGACGTTCCGCACTCGCAAATAATCAATTTCTCGCTGAGTTCGCCGGTCTCTATCGACAATTCCTTTTGAATCCAGATGATGAAAACGTTTCATCTCGTTAAACGCTTTTGTCGTTTCTATGACCTTAGTACAACCACCTAACGGTTTTACGGTATAGTCAGGAAATATATAAGGATACAGTTTAACATCGATACTCGAATAATCTGTCCCCTCGATAAATAAAACAGGTTTACGGCTGCCTAACAACTCCAAATATATCTCTTCGGGCAATAAGTCCGAATCATCTATCAATTCATAATCGAATGTGCGATTTTCTATATCAAACGACTTAACCCACACTCGAATACTCTCATCACGAGAAGAAGAAAATTCAATATCGTGTGTCATATAAACAAACACACAATCTTGCCGCATTTGTTCTATTTTATTCCATATCACGTTCATAATAGAACGATGTAAATAAATTTCCGGATCTTCAACCAATATAATCGCTTGTTCCGGAGCATACAACGCCGACGCTATCAAATAAAAAGCGACCTTTTCTCCCTGACTCATCTCCAACGCATTATACGAACCGGGATGATCAGTACTCAAAACAAATATTTTTTCTCCCACTCGCTTTAATTTACTATGCGGGAATAATTCTTCCCACAATGCCTGCGTTTTATCTAATTTTGTTTTCTGAGACTGGGCATCTTTATTGTCCACTAACGAATTTTTCAATTCAACAAGACTTTCAAACTCCTCGTGTTGAATAAGATATAGCAATTGTTCGAATTCCGTAATATACGGAGAAACCCCTATTGAACTATCAACTAACTGACGATCGGCCATACGGCCTAAATACAATTTAGATATACTGCCAGATAAAGACGGTTGATTCAACTTTATATTCAATGCACTTTCGGCGGACATGCGAAACGAGCGTTCAGGATACAACAACTCTATTTCTTGACCGAAACGGCTCTTTCCTGCACCATTAGCACCTATAACAACTATATTTTTAGGCGATTCCAGCACAATGCTCTCTTTTTCATCTTCTCTCTTAGGCAATACAATTTCCATAGTACAAATTTTACGGATATTAGCACTATTCAAATATAGGAATTTATTATTTATGTTACTAATATTTTTCTTTATTTTAATACCATAAACAAATAGTTCATACACAAATACATTACAAATAAAACAATATCTTTTTACCAAAATTTAGCATTGACAATCTGCCAGAAAACACTCTATAATACAGAATTTTCTTACCTTTGAAATCTAAAAATCGAATATTCACATAAAAATAACGTTATGTTTTCCGGAATCGTAGAAGAAGCGGCAACAATAGTTGCATTAAAGCCCGAACAAGGTAATTTACATATAACCATGCAATGTTCATTTACAGATGAACTGAAAATAGACCAAAGTATTGCACACAACGGCGTATGCTTAACGGTTGTCAATATAGACGGAAATACATTTACAACTACCGCCATAAAAGAGACATTGGAACGAAGCAATTTAGGACTACTAAAAATCGGCGATAAAGTAAATTTGGAAAGAAGTATGTTAATGAACGGTCGTTTAGACGGACATATAGTACAGGGACATGTTGATATGACAGCCCGCTGTATAGAACGAAAAGAAGCGGACGGCAGTTGGTATTACACATTTGAATACGATTTCGACAAAGAAATGGCAAAACAGGGATATATGACCGTTGAAAAAGGTTCTGTTACAGTAAACGGCGTTAGCTTGACTGTATGTAACTCAAAAAACAATAGTTTTCAAGTAGCTATTATTCCTTTTACGTTCGAACACACCAACTTCCATCAAATAAATCAAGGTTCTGTTGTTAATCTGGAATTTGACATTATAGGAAAATACATCAGTAAAATGATGAAATACACAATGTAAGAAGCTATGGACTTTTTAGAATTTGTATCATCCAGACAAAGCGACAGGGCATTCGACCCGTCTCGTCCCGTTGAAAAAGAGAAACTTGACCGCATTTTAGAATGCGCTCGGTTAGCTCCGTCCGCTTGTAATTCCCAACCTTGGAAATTTATCGTTGTAGACGATCCGGACATAAAAAACAATATAGCCGACGCTACCGCCAACCGAATACTAAGTATCAATCATTTTACCAAGCAAGCGCCGGTACATATTATTATTGTAGAAGAGCAGGCTAATATATCGGCAGGATTCGGCAGTTGGGTCAAAAACAAACATTTTCCGCATATCGATATAGGTATAGCAGCAGCTCATATTTGTTTAGCAGCTCATTCCGAAGGATTAGGTTCGTGCATATTGGGATGGTTTAATGAAAAAAAGATAAAAGATTTACTGAATATACCGTCCTCTAAGCGTCCGATACTGGACATTGTTATTGGCTATTCCGTACAAGAACTACGTGATAAAAAAAGGAAAAAACATGAAGATGTTGTAACGTACAACACTTATAAGAAATAGTTATATAAAACGCTATAACTGAGAATAAAATAAAAACCTTGTATATAAATACAAGGTTTTTATTTTACATCAGACATCAATTTTTCAAAAAAGTCGTCTAACTCTCTATCCATCTTTTGAATAAACTCATCATCTAAAAAAATAATATCCTTATCTATCATTATTAAATCTTCTACCGGCTCATGATCGTCATTTACCAAAACAACAGAAAAAGGGACATCAATATCTAACGATTCGAACTCTTTTATCAAAGATTCATTATTAAGAACTTTCCTTAACGAATCTATCACATTTTGTTCAAAATCGGCATTCTCTTTCAACTCCGCCCATTCGTCAATAGTATTCTTAAACAATACATTCTCCGAATCATCATAAATGGAAAGAAGTAAATCATCGCATTTTACCGAAACATAAATATCTGTCAATAAAATACTTTCATCCTTTATTTTTTTTATTACTTCAATAAATACATTGCTTAACTTATCGTATAATTTATTCTTTACAATACTCATTCTTTTATCCTTATAATTAATATTCAAATATAGCTATTATTTTTCAAAACAAGGATAAATAAAAAGATTTTCAAGATATAAATTATTCTGGCCATGCAGCAACATTAGCGTGCGTGCCGTCGCAAAAAGGCTTATTAAACGAAGCGCCACAACGACAAAGCGTTACTCGGTTTCTAACCTCATAACTACGCCCATCAGCCCCCTCAATACGTATGCCTCCTTTTACCCAAAGCGGACCATGTACTTTTAATCCGGAATCTTCAATTATTCCGACAGACGGTTCAAAATGCGGTTCATATGGTTTCCCCGTCTTTTTATCCCAAACAATTAATCTACCCGCAGGACAATGCCCTGCCTCGTGTTTTACCAACTCTCTTTCAATATCCGTTTCCGCCTTTTGAACCAGATTCCAAATTGTCCCATACGCGTCGCAAAAACGGGCAAACGCACAATAAACCTCATTATCAGCGAGAATCATGGTAGGCCCTTCATATATATAAGCCTCATCCAGTAACGGTTTATGAGATGCCGTCTCTTTGGAATCCCAATGGCAATGTCGGTGACTCCCATCACAATACGGTTTATTTTTAGAGCTTCCACAACGGCACAAAGCTACCGGTGATTTTTCACTGTTAAAGTGTTTACCTCGCTTATATAACCATGAATCTCCATTATCATTAAAAACAATTATTTCTTCATCGATAGGAGGATTACCAAACAGCAAATAAGGTCCATCGGCCGTTACTTTAATATAAAATGTCTCCGGAGCTGCAATAGAACCGGATTCAATATGTAAATCTGACTTTTGCATAATTATTATGGATTAATTGTAAAAAAAACAATCAAGCCATAATATTTGTTCAATTAATCGGAACAATAAATTTCCAATCCATCGTATGCCATTGTTACATTTTCAGGCAATAGACTTGCAACCTCTGCATGTAATCCCATGTGATGACTCATATGAGTAAGATAGGCTTGTTTCGGCTTTAATTTATTTATCAAGGCTAACGCTTCATCTAATGTTTGATGCGAAATATGTTTTGTCTGCCGTAAGGCATTTACAATTAAAACATCAAGATTACACAACTTAGACAATTCCGTTTCCGGCATAGTTAGCATATCTGTTATATACGCCATGTTTCCTATACGATAACCTAATATCGGTAACATAAAATGCATTACCCTAATCGGAGTAATTTCCACCCCCTTCACTGAAAAAATATCAGAATCTATTTCTAATAATTGTATATCCGGTATTCCGGCATATTTAAAACCGCTAAAACAATAAGGAAATCTATCTCTAACAGATTGCGCCACTCGCTTTTCCAAATACGTTTTTACAGGATAATCCCGGCAAAACGGACGCAAATCATCCATTCCGCCCGTATGGTCATAATGCTCGTGCGTAATAAAAAGCGCATCTATGCCATCTACCCCCGCATCAATCATTTGTTGCCTGAAATCCGGTCCGCAATCTATGACAAAACGGTTACCCTTATATTCTATATAAACAGATGCACGCAAGCGCTTATCTCTAAAATCAGACGATGTACATACTGCACACTTACATCCTATTTCCGGAACGCCGGTAGATGTTCCGGTTCCTAAAAACACAATCTTCATAAATCATTCAATCAATAAAATTGACTTCCGGATATATGCTTATTCCGAATGTTTCTTTTACAGATGCTGTTATTTTATCCGCCAAAGAGAAAATATCTTGTGCTTTCGCATTGTTTCGATTTATCAGAACCAAACATTGCTTTTCATACACAGTAGCTCCGTTTTCCGATTTTCCTTTCCATCCGCATTTATCTATTAGCCAAGCTGCCGGAATTTTTACGTGTTCATCATCGACCAAATAGCAAGGTATATCCGGATAGTTCGTTTTCAATTTGTCATACAATTCCTTCTCGACGACCGGATTCATAAAAAAACTGCCGGCATTACCTACAAAGTCAGGATCCGGTAGTTTTTCGCTCCGTATTTTAATAACAGCCTCTCTTACATCTTTGGGAGACGGTCGGTCTACACCCATCAAAGCCTTCGATAAGTTGCCATATTCTAAATGTAATACCGGTTTTTTCTGCAAACGAAAATGTACAGCTGTAACTATAAAACGGCCTTTCATCTCTTTTTTAAATATACTCGACCTATATCCATACATACATTCTTCGTTCCGGAACGTCCGTATAGCCAAAGAATCTGTTTCTATACATTCTACTCGCTCTATTACATCCTTTACTTCTATCCCGTACGCTCCAATATTCTGTACGGCGCTGGCGCCTACTTCTCCGGGAATATTAGATAGATTTTCCAATCCGCCCCATCCCATCTCTACTGAATAAGCGACCAAATCATCCCAGATAATTCCGGAACCGGCTCTTACTACGACTTCTTCCTCTGTTTCTGCAACAACTCCTATTGTACGAATGGCAGAATGAAGTATTGTACCATTATAGTCTTTTATGAAAAGTAAATTACTGCCGCCGCCTATTTGCAAAAACTTATTTCCTTTTACCGGAGCAGATGACAAAATATCTTTTAATTCGTCAACAGAGTCATACTCTATAAAATAATCAGCCATCACCGGAATATGGAAAGTATGATGATGCAATAATGAAAAATTCCGTTCTATAATCATATCAAATTACGCTAAATACGAAAATCTGTTAATAGGCCGTCCTCAAAATAAAGATACTCGTTCAGCCCATATATCCATTGTTCTCTTAATCCGTTATAGGTAGGAATACGCTTAACATCTTCGGGGACGCCTCGCGACAATCGGCACTCTTCCTTAGTCATACCTTTTTCCAGTTTACCTTCTGTAATTAGCCTCCACGCTTCATCTCCAATAGCCGGATATTGGAGGCGTGGATTCTCAAACGAAAACAATCTGTCAAAAATACGAGTCTCCCCTGTTTCAGAACGGGTTTTCAACGACAAGAAAATCATCGCTTCTTTTCCTTCACTATCCGTAAATATCAACTTTACGGGTAATGTCATATTACCGATAACAATATCCTTTACCACAATCGGTATCAATTTCTTTCCGTCAATACGCTCGCCCGACAAAGCATACCAGTGAGGTGTACGTATATATAATTGCTTCCCTTTCAATAATTCGGCAAGTTTATTTATTTCGTCAAGAGAAATTAAATTAGGAATCATCGGGCGATAAGAGGTGTCGGATATCTCATCGAATGTCTTATCTGTATTAAATTTATACTTTTTACCGTCACACTCGAATATTAAAGATACATTCTTTTTACCGCTGAAAGTTGTATATTCTCCAAAAGAATGAAATGTAAATATTTTCTGATGGAATGTCGAATCCGGAGTAATTCCATTTAAATCGACAGGTTTCAACAATATATTTGGTGTTTGCCCGTCATAAACAAATTTCTTTCCGTGTTGCCATTGATAACACCCGTCAAAAGCAATGTTTTCTGAAATAAATTGTTCTTCCGGCGTCTTAGGCACAACTACCTCTCCTTTCTTGGTCTTTTTCCACTTTCCGGTAGCAGACAGGTCTGAAACCGGAGTGCAGGAACAAAATCCGATTGTCGAAAAAATCAAAATAACTATGATACGATTCATTGAATTATCCTACTTCTTATTTTTCTGTTTTGTTGTCAAATATACACAGAATACCGCTATTGTAAATGCTAATATAAAAAGATTTTCTTTTAATAGCCCATTTTAACAGGAACACAAATTCTTCCAGAATAATAATCTGTATATCTTTTTTATTTTATACATTTGTCAAATTGTTAATTGAAAAAATATGTCATCACACAATATTTGTCAAACTGTCTTACATTTTCATAGATGGAGCCGGAAGCGTTACGCCGCTTTTTGCAGTATAGGCCGTTGTGTCAATATCGGTACATTAAACTACAAAATAGCAGACTGTTCTTTAAAAAAACAGAATAAAAACTTTTGCCATTCGAAAAATTCTTCGAATACGATTATCTACGCATTCGATTCTGATTTTTCTTCCCTTATAGAGGAAACAGAACAAAAAACTCAATTTATCCTCGTTTCTAAAAAAACGAGACTTGACGATAATATTCAAAATATTCACATAAGAAAACGGATAAAATAAGGTGTATCTCTTATTTTATCCGTTTTCTTTTAATACACATTAATATGATTGACCTTTTAAAAGACAAAGTTCTATCAGGAAACCCTATTACGATAGATGAAGCCGTACTTCTATCGAATGTACCGGAAAAAGAAAAACTGTACGAGGCCGCGCATCAAATAACCCGACAACACTGCGGAAATTATTTCGATTCTTGTTCTATTATCAACGCAAAATCGGGAAAATGTTCCGAAAATTGCAAATGGTGCGCTCAGTCCGGACATTACCGCACGCACATCAACACATACGACTTGATAGAAGAAAGTACATGTATAGACATCGCGAAAAAAAACGAACACATCGGAATACGCCGCATCGCATTGGTTACAAGCGGGAAAA
>JAFUKV010000285.1 GCA_017467745.1 Bacteroidaceae bacterium
ATATATGCGAAATCGAATTTTATTTTTTCTCCGTTTCTGTTGAAACTGAAATCATTCTTGTCTATGGGGGAGAAATTCGTTTCATCGATTTTGACTTTCCACTCTTTTTTAGATAATAACGCTACAAAAACATTGTATTTTTCTTTGTCTAAGAAAGAAAAAATACCCTCTGCGCTTTTTAGTGAAACGGCGAACTCGGAAGAGTCGCCTCCTGCGATAACAGCTATATTCTTTTTTCCCATTTTTCTGTTTCTGTTTTTATTCGTTTATATTGCGATTACCCATGTATGTTCGCCATTTTTCAATTAATTGTGTCATATCCGCCGGAATTTCTGAATCGAAAAACATCTCTTCTCCGGTAACAGGATGGACAAAACCTAATGTTTTTGCATGTAATGCTTGGCGTGGACAAAGAGCGAAACAATTTTGAACGAACTGTTTGTATTTGGTAAAGGTTGTGCCTTTTAAAATTTCATTTCCTCCATATCGCGAATCATTGAACAACGTGTGTCCGATAGATTTCATGTGTACACGTATTTGATGCGTACGTCCTGTTTCAAGTCGGCATTCTATTGCCGATACGTAACCTAATCGCTCTATGGTACGGTAGTGGGTTACTGCCCATTTCCCGTTTGCGTCATCCGGTAATACGGTCATCTGTAACCGATCTTTGGGATTCCTGCCTATAAATCCGCTTACTGTGCCTTCGTCATGTTCCATGTTTCCCCACACTACTGCGATGTATTTCCGGTGCGTGGTTTTATGAAAAAATTGTGAGGACAAATGCGTTTTCGCTTCCGCTGTTTTTGCAATGACCAATAATCCGGACGTGTCTTTATCTATCCGGTGTACCAAACCTAACCGGGCGTCGGTAATATCGAACGATGTATCGTCCTTAAAATAGTAGGCCAGCGCATTTAACAGCGTGCCCGAATAATTTCCGTGTCCCGGATGTACTACTAATCCCGCCGGTTTATTGATTACAATAACGGCATTGTCTTCATAAACTACGTTCAACGGAATATCTTGCGGAATGATTTCTATTTCCCGTCTGGGACGGTCCATAACAACCGACACCACATCTGACGGTTTTACTCTGTAATTCGCTTTTACAGGATTTCCGTTTACGAGTATGCAGTCAGCTTCGGCCGCTTGTTGTATTCTGTTGCGGGAGATACCCTCAATGCGTAAAACTAAGAATTTGTCGACACGTAAAAGTCCTTGCCCTTTATCGGCGATGAATTTGAAATGTTCATATTTTTCTGAACTTTCCGGGTTATTGTCCGTTTCAAGTTCATCATCGAGTTCGTAGAAATCCTCATTCCACGTATCCGTTATTGCATCCATTCTTGGCTGACTTTGTCTATTTTATCGGTATCTATAAAAGTCGTAGCCGGAATAGAGTCATTGTCTGGGGCAGAAGAGTTTCCGTCTCCTACTAAAACGACTAAACGACTTCCTACCGGAATTTTATCTCCTGTTTTTACCGGTCTGTTCTTATATTTTACGCCGACAACTAAGTCTCTGTATTCGTAATTAACATAATGGACGCTATCTATTTTAAACCCTATGGCTCGTAATGTGGCTACCGCTTGCCGTTGAGACATTTCTTCAATGTCCGGTAACGGAAATGTTTGTACAGATGATGCGTTAAGCGTTAAATAAATGGTTCTTCCTTCTTTTACCTTCGAGTTGGCCTGAGGCGTTTGTTCTACTATGGCGCCGGGTGCTACGGTTTGCGAATATACGGAATCGATAACTTCATATTTTAATCCGCTTTTAAGGAAAACTTGCTCTGCTGCATTTACTTGCATTGTGCGCACATCCGGTACGACAATAGCTGTGTTGTGGCGGGTATAGGAATCGAGCCACGACATAACCCCGAAGATAATACATCCGGTAGCAATAGCCATGAAAAGTAAATTCTTGATTATAAGATTGCCCCAAAGCAATTTTACTATTTTCATCATTATTCGGTATCTCTTGTAATATCGGGCAAAGATAGTTAATTTAGAATGGAAAAAGACGCTTTTTAGTATTAAAGTTATAGATTTTAAATTTTTATGTCATTTCGGTTGTAGGCGTATTGTATAAAAAAAACTTATTGCCGTTGTTTTAATCGTTAAAAACGCTACCTTTGCCAATTGTTTATAAATGATATATTGACATAACAAAAGTTAGGTTCAATGACTATGAATAAAGATGCCAAATTGTGGATAGGTATTGTTTCCGGATTGGTGTTTGTGTTGGTGGCTACTATTGGATATATGGTTTATCAACATAGTAAAATGCAGAATCTGGTAGAGGAATTTGATATTCAGAAAGAAGAACTGGAAGATGAATATGCGCAGCTGGCTATCCAGTACGAAGGTTTTAAATTGGATATTAATAATGACTCGCTGCAAATGCAATACGAAAATGAACGCATGAAGGTTCAACGTTTGCAAGAGGAATTAAAGACAGTGAAGTCGACCAACGCTAAGCGAATTAGAGAATTGCAAAAAGAGTTGACGACGTTACGTACCGTTATGAGGGGATTGGTGGCCACAGTTGATTCGCTAAATCAATTAAACCAGAAATTAGAGCAGGAAAACAAAGTTGTAACGAAAAAATATCAAGAAGCTACACGCACAGTATCGAAAATTAAAAAAGATAATGAGGCGTTAAGCGCGCAGGTAACATTAGCGGCGCAGTTATCTGCCGTAGGGATAACGGCTGAGGCTTTGAATAAAAGAGGAAAAGCTACCGAAAAAATAAGTAAGGCCACGCAGTTGAAATTTGCATTTACAATTAGTCGTAACGTTACGGCGGAAGTAGGTGAAAAATACGTTTATCTGCGTATAATGAAGCCGGATGATGATGTATTGGTAAAAGATCGTTCCAATACGTTTGTTTACGAAAATCAGGAAATAGCTTACTCAACTCGGAAGTTAATAGAGTATGGAGGAGAAGATATGCCTGTTGTGATGTATTGGCCTATAACGGAATATCTGACACCGGGTTCTTATCGGGTAGATATTTTTGTGGATGGAAATTTGATAGGAAAGAAATCTTTTGTTCTTGAAAAATAAGTTATATCGAATTTTTTATTCTGCATGTATAAAAAAGATAAAAAATCGAGAACTATTGAGTTGAAAAATTTGTTAAGTAGAAAAACGGAAATATATTTGTAATAAATTTGATAAGAGGAGTGTGGAAAAAGCACTCTTCTTTTTGAAATAAAAGTTGTTTATACAACAATTGCATCGTTATCTGTTTTTGATATATATTTAATGTATAATTATGTCGGGAAGTGACAGGCAATATAAAAACGAAAAAAAGTTGTTGGGTATGAAAAAAACGATAACCCTATGTTTGTTAGTGGTTTTATCTGGGTACGTGTCTGCGCAAAGCGTTTTTACGTTAGACTCGTGTCGAAATATGGCTATTCGCAATAACAAGCAGTTACAGATGGCTAAGGAACGGGTAACAGCGGCAGAATACAACAAAAAAGCGGCGGTAACGAATTATTTGCCCAGCATAGATTTTACAGGGGCTTATCTTTATAATCAAAAAAATGTATCATTATTGAGCGAGGGGCAGTTTCTTCCGGTAGGTACAAAAGATGCCAATGGAGGATTTACTCTTCGTCCCGATCAATTATTGATAGGAGAAGATGGGCGTCCGGTAATGGTGAACGGCCAATATGTTCCGAAAGATTGGGCTTATATCCCTAAGGAAGCGTTTGAGTTTGACATTCGAAATACATTTGTTGGTGCAGTGTCTGTTACTCAACCGATTTTTATGGGAGGAAAAATCAGAGCATACAATCAAATAACCAAATTTGCGGAGCAATTGGCAGAGTCGCAGCAAAACACGGCTATAAAAGATTTGATTTTTCAGTTAGATGAAACATATTGGCAGGTGGTATCGTTGGTATCGAAAAAAAAATTAGCCGAAAAATATGTGGAGCTATTGAGAAATTTGAATCAAAATGTACAGTCTATGATTCAGGAGGGTGTTGCTACACAATCTGACGGACTTTCTGTTGCGGTGAAACTGAACGAAGCCGAAGTAACGCTTGTGAAAGTAGATAACGGATTGGCTTTATCTAAAATGTTGTTGGCGCAAATGTGCGGATTACCGATAGACTTATCGTATGTTTTGGCCGATGAAAATTCCGGACCTCAAACAATTCCTACTACCGTGATGGTGGATATGGATCAAGTATATGCTAATCGTAGTGAATTGCATAGTTTGCAATTCGCAACTAAAATATACGAAAAAAAGCAGCAAGTGGTAGCTTCGGGAATGTTGCCTCAGGTGGCGTTGACAGGGAGTTATCTTTTTTCTAATCCCAGTAGTTTCAACGGATTTCAGAATCGGTTTGACGGTATGTTTAATGTCGGCGTTATGGTAAAAATTCCTTTGTTACATTGGGGCGAAAATATTTATAAACTGAAATCTTCAAAAGCGGAAACCCGCATTGCCCGTTTGGAGTTGGCAGAAGCGAAAGAGAAAATAGAATTGCAGGTCAACCAAGCAGCGTTTAAGGTAAAAGAAGCTGCCCGTAAAATGGAGATGACAGAAAAGAATATGGCAAAAGCCGAAGAAAATTTGCGTAGTGCGCAGTTAGGTTTTGAAGAGGGCGTATTGACCACGACAAACGTGTTGGAGGCGCAAACCGCTTGGGTGGAGGCTGAGTCGGAAAAAATAGATGCCCGCATAGATATGCGCCTGTGCGAAGTGTACTTATCAAAAGCATTAGGAACATTTGAAAAATAAATAGATAACATGGATACAGAAAAAAATCGCAATATGGAAACTCCTCGTCGTCAAAAAGAAAAAAGTTTGGCAATAGGGTTAGTAGCTCTTATTTCCGTTATATTAATTCTTGCGTTTATCGGTTTTTTCTTGTTAAAACCGGCTCCTGAGATTATACAGGGACAAGCGGAAGCAACACAAGTTCGCGTATCTGGTAAATTGCCCGGACGTATTGTCGAATTTATGGTAGAAGAGGGGCAGACCGTTCAAAAAGGAGATACGGTAGTTCGTATATTCTCTTCGGATGCGGAAGCGAAGTTGATGCAAGCTACGGCAATGGAAGATGTTTACAAGGCGCAAAACCAGAAAGTAGATAAGGGAACGCGTATAGAGATGCAGAACGCAGCGTATGATATGTGGCAGCAGGCTATTGCGGGATTGGATATTGCTAAAAAATCGTACGAGCGTATGCAGAATCTTTATGCCAAAGGCGTTGTGTCCGAACAAAAAAGAGACGAGGCGGAAGCTAATTATAAAGCGATGCTGGCAAAAGAAAGCGCGGCTAAGTCGCAATATCAAATGGCAAAGAAAGGCGCTCAGTCGGAAGATAAAGAGGCTTCTGCTGCTATGGTAAATGTAGCGAAAGGGTCGGTTGCCGAAGTTGAATCTGTGTTAGCGGATTCTTATCTGACATCTCCTATTAACGGAGAAATATCTGATATTTTTCCAAATGAAGGAGAATTGGTAGGAACCGGTGCACCTATTATGAATGTACTCGATTTAAGCAAGATGTGGATAACGTTTAATGTACGAGAAGAGTTACTGAAAGATTTGACAATGGGTAAGGAATTGCAAGCTGTGATACCTGCATTGGGAGATAAAGAGGTAACGTTGAAAATTTACTATATCAAAGATTTAGGTACGTATGCTGTTTGGCGTGCAACCAAAACCACAGGGCAATACGACGCAAAAA
>JAFUKV010000286.1 GCA_017467745.1 Bacteroidaceae bacterium
CAGACGCTCCCAAACGGTTAGCTCCGTGATCGGAGAAATTAGCTTCGCCGATAGCGAACAAACCTTTTACGGAAGTCATCAATTCGTAGTCTACCCAGATACCACCCATAGTATAATGAATAGCAGGATAGATCATCATCGGAGTTTTATACGGATTTTCATCAACAATTTTTTCATACATCTGGAACAAGTTACCGTAACGAGCACGAACGGTATCTTCGCCCAAACGTTCTATCGCATCTTTGAAATCGAGGTAAACAGCCAATCCGGTATTATTTACACCATAACCTGCATCACAACGTTCTTTTGCCGCACGAGAGGCAACATCGCGGGGAACAAGGTTACCGAATGCCGGATAACGACGTTCCAAATAATAGTCGCGATCTTCTTCGGCAATATCGGTCGGTTTTAATTTTCCTTCACGGATAGCCTTAGCATCTTCCAATTTTTTGGGAACCCAAATACGTCCGTCATTACGGAGAGACTCTGACATCAAAGTCAATTTAGATTGAAATTCCCCGTGTACAGGAATACATGTGGGGTGGATTTGCGCGAAAGCGGGATTTGCAAAATACGCGCCTTTTTTATAGCATTGCATAGCGGCCGAACCGTTAGATGCCATAGCGTTAGTTGACAAGAAAAATGTATTTCCGTAACCGCCGGTACCAATAACAACGGCATGAGCAGAGAAACGTTCTACCTTACCGGTTACCAAGTTGCGGGCGATTATACCGCGAGCACGTCCATCAACAACAACAAGGTCGAGCATTTCGTAACGAGTGTACAATTTTACTTTTCCCTTATTTACTTGGCGGCTCAATGCTGAATACGCACCTAAAAGCAATTGTTGTCCGGTTTGACCTTTTGCATAGAAAGTACGCGATACTTGCGCCCCCCCAAACGAACGGTTGTCAAGCAACCCTCCGTATTCGCGAGCAAAAGGAACGCCTTGCGCTACACATTGGTCAATAATAGAGTTAGATACTTGTGCCAAACGATAAACGTTCGCTTCGCGAGCGCGGTAGTCTCCCCCTTTAATTGTATCGTAAAAAAGACGATATACGCTATCACCGTCGTTTTGATAGTTCTTTGCGGCGTTTATACCTCCTTGCGCAGCAATAGAGTGTGCACGGCGAGGAGAATCTTGAATACAGAAATTTAATACGTTAAAGCCCATTTCGGCCAACGATGCGGCTCCGGAAGCTCCGGCCAAACCCGTACCCACTACAATTACCGTAAGACGGCGTTTGTTTGCGGGATTTACCAATTTTTGATGGCTTTTATAATTATCCCATTTTTCGGCCAACGGACCTTCGGGAATTCTTGAATCTATCTTAGTCATAATGATTGTTTTTTCTTTGTTAATCAATTTCACGATTTAATTAGCATGCGCCTCCGCATAATCCGTATTTAACGTAGAAGAAAATAACTACGATAGCGAATCCGGCAAAAATAACCGTTGCGAAAATATTCGAAATACATTTCCAACGTTCTAACCATACATGATTATTCCAACCGATGGTTTGGATAGCGCTCCAAAATCCATGCGTAAGGTGAAACCAAATAGCAACGAACCATACTAAATAAAGAATAGCAAAAATCGGATTTCCGAATATGCTCTTAATTAATGCGGCTCCATCGTGAGGATCTACGCCCATATCAATTCCCGAGATTTCGGCGAACTGCATTTTAAACCAGAATTGAGCTAAATGCAACACGAAAAACAAAACGACAATAAGACCTAAAACAAACATGTTTTGAGAAGCCCATTCTACTGATTTCGGTTTTTCGTTTACGGCATAACGTTCATGTCCGCGAGCTTTCCGATTTTGCAATGTCAAAATGAACGCGTAAATAATGTGTACCGCAAAACCTGCGGCCAACACCAACGTTCCCGCTAATGCATACCAGTTTGCTCCTAAAAACTTACAAACCATGTTGTAGGCGTCTTCCGAGAAAACGGCCACAAGGTTCATCGCCATGTGAAATGTTAAAAACAGGATGAGGAACAGTCCCGACAAACTCATGACCACTTTCCTTCCCACAGAAGAATTACTTAACCACATAAATGATTGAATTTAAATTATTTGTTTATTAATTGTATAATATTATGCTTAGGATTCGCAAAATTAACTCAATAATGGTTAGTATGCAAGCGATTAAAGATTTTTTTCCTTAATCGTATAGCACACCATAATAAATAAAGCGTTATTCTTCTACATCTTTCGCATCAATAGGAAGAACTTTTCCTTTTCCTATTCCTTTTTTACTGATTTCAGGATTACCTTCATAATATACATTACCGGCTCCGGTAATAGTAGCTGTTATTTTTTTAGAGACATTGCATCCGATGTTTCCGTTTCCGGTAATCACACAATTGGCATCGACCGATTTTACTCCATGCGCCCGAATCTCACCGCCGCCCAATATTGAATAATCAGCATGACTGGCAACACCTTTCAACAACATATCACCATCTCCGGCTGCAACCTTCGCTTTTAAAATATTACAATCTATCAAATCCATCTTTATCTGCCCTGCACCCGATACTCCCAAATACAACTCGGGGGCTTTTACTTGTTCATGGGATTCAAATACTCCTCCTCCATCATTTTCTACGCGAGACAATGAAGATGAATATATTTCCACCAAAATAATCCCGAAATCTTTTTTGCCTAATCCTTTCAATTTTAAAGACAATTCTCCTTTTTCAGACTTTATAGAAAGTTTTTCGAGAACGTTCGACTCTATCTTAATATTTACAATTCCGGCAGAATCCGGATTCTGTACATAAACGACATTAAACGAATTGGATATTTTCACTTTATGAAAATCCTCTACTTTTTTCGTTACATGTACATAATCGTTATTACCTTCCACTTTCTTAAACATTTGCGCCGAAACTTGCTGAACACCCAATACAGCAATCGCAACAAACATTGCTAAAATAGTTTTTTTCATATCCTCTTCCTTTTTTAGTATTTCTCTATCATTTACATTAAAACTGTCTAAACTTCTTCACATAAAAACGAGGCATATTTTTGTTCGATTTCATCGAAAATTTCGTACAATCCGGACTCCGTTTCCGTACGCAACATAGCAATGCGAGTTTCTCGAAAGTTAGGAATACCTTTAAAAAGAGGTGTCGCCGCTAAATGTCTACGAATATGCAGAATACCCCGACGTTCATCTATACGGCTAATACTCTCTCGTATCTGTCTGCGTAAAATTAAAAATTTTTCGCGCGCCGACAACGACGAAGCCGGTTTCCCGGTTAGTAGAAAATGTTTTATCTCTCTAAATATCCATGGCCGCCCTATCGATGCTCGTCCCACCATAATAGCATCTACACCGTAGCGGTTGAATTTCTCCTGCGCAATTTCGGCAGACGTTACATCTCCATTTCCAATGATAGGAATTACCATGCGAGGGTTATTTTTCACTTCTCCTATCAGCGACCAATCCGCCTCACCTGTGTACATCTGACTACGTGTACGACCGTGTATAGAAAGCGCTGCAATACCGCAATCTTGCAGTTGCTCTGCCAACGAAACAATAATCTTATTATCGTTATCCCAGCCTAAACGGGTTTTCACCGTTACAGGAATACGCACGGCTCTCACCACCTCACGCGTTATTTCGAGCAATTTGGGAATATCCCGCAACATGCCGGCTCCGGCTCCTTTTCCTGCAACCTTTTTTACGGGACATCCGAAATTAATATCTAAAATATCAGGAGATGCGCTTTCGCAAATACGAGCAGCCTCTACCATAGCGTCCGTATCCCGTCCATATATCTGTATCGCAACCGGACGTTCCGCATCACTTATCGTCAACTTCCTATGCGTCGACTGCACACTCCGTACCAACGCATCGCTCGACACAAACTCGGTATAAACCATATCTGCACCGAACTCTTTACAAAGTATCCGAAACGGCTGGTCTGTCACATCTTCCATAGGCGCTAACAGCACAGAACGCTCTCCTAAATCTATCGTTCCAATCTTCATCAGTAAATATAAATCAGACTACAAACGTACAAAATTCCCGGTGGTTACAAACTCACACAAATGGGAAATACCACATTCGCTGTATTAAATCCCGTTAATTTTTAACTACAACACCTAAAAGGTGAGATAATTCAAATATTTGAGAGGATGTTACAACCGCGCCTTTCAACTCGGAAATACCCGTTCGCATACCTCTGATAACGCAACTTCTCAAATCAACATTTTTAAGCGATGTATGCGCAAACTCCGTTTGAGAAAGAGCGCATTCAAAAAACGAGACAGAAAAAAATTTACAATTTACGAACTCCGCAGATTCTAAATTACACTTTTCAAAATCCGTATCCCGCAATTTTACGGCAGAGATATTCATATATTGACAATTGCTTTCTGAGAATTTCACCGTAAAAAAATTTCCCTCTGCAAAATCGGCTCCCAAAAGTTTGCAATCTACCCACTCTACTTTATGAAAAGAACACTCCGTAAAATTGACATTAGAAAGGTCGCAGTTTAAAAAAAGAACCCTATCAAATCTACATCGGCAAAAAGAGCAATCGGTAAAAACACATCTCTCGAAAACGACCGTACGTACACTTATATTCTGCCGCTTTATTCCATGAACAGTTTCGTCTCGAAAAGAAACACCGCCTAACTCATCGTCCCATTCCAATTCCGTCAACATATTTTGAGCATTTTCCCCCGCTCTGAGACTCTCAAAATCAAATTCTTTCACAATTATACTCTTCTTTTAGAAATGGCTTAAAAAAACATATATCAACGACGGATTAAGAAACAACGGAAAAATGAATCCGAAAACGGCACCATAAAAATGCGCATTGTGATTAATACGATCTTTCGCCCTCTTATCCATATACTGACAATATATCAAATATAAAACGCCGAAAACAATACCGGGTATCGGTATAACGGCGAAAAGCAGAATTTTAGACCACGGATCGAAAAATATAGATGAAAATAAAACTGCCGACACGGCTCCCGACGCGCCCACAGAAACAAAATACGGATCATTCCGCCGTTTAATCACGTCGTACAAAGAGGCGGCTATCATCCCGCCGAAATAAAGTATAGGATATGCCCATACCGGAAATCCTACTCTTTCGAACAACGTTTCAAGATAAGTGCCGAACGACCAGAATGTAAACATATTCACCAACAAGTGCGTCGTATCGGCATGTACAAAACCATGACTCAACAACCTGTACCACTCATTATTATGTACAACTCTAAAAGGAATCAACGCCAATTTATTCAATAGCTCCGGACGATTAAAACACCTCCATGAAACTAACACCGTTACGGCAATGATGATATACGTAATCATAGTCTCTATAATTGACCATTTAGTGCGACTGCATCAAACAATACTATAAAATTATTAATTAGATTTTTTTATTTCTATCATTTATTAGAAAATCTTATTACTACCAAAACTATCTACTTGAAAATTTTCTCCAATATCAAAGGTAAATCCTTATCAAGATCCCCTTCATAATCTGTATATGGAATATTGAATTTATCCAAGACATTTCTAAATCGACGAAAACCATTATCATCGCGACATGCAACCCAACAAACGCCAAGTTGGTCGCATTGATTTTTATTTTGTTGAGATAACGTATCGGCAACAAAGACTTGACTACCCCGAGCAATAATCGCATCTGCACTTTCCGGATTACCCTGCCCCATAAGTTTCACTTCACATTTATAAGTATTTCCATTACTTTTTAAATAAAAATCTATTTCTCTATCCACATCTAAGTTTCTATTCCTAATAAAATGCTCGGCATTATAATACTTATTCTCAACTTTGTACAATTCACATAACGCAAGCATCAAATATTTTTCCGCTCTTTTTCCAACAGAACTCCATAAACCTCCACGCAAAGCAGCACGCTTAACTGCCAATGTATTAATAACAATCAAACTCTCACTAACATTCAAATCGACACTAACTCCTCTCAATTTTATCGTTAATGTTAGATCTATTTCATGTTCATTTTCTACCAAAGTTCGAATACTATTATACAAAGTTTCAAAATGCTCATTAGATGCCTCAATAACAATTTGTTTTGCCGCAGAACGATACATATTGCTAATAGTTTTCTTATTTAAGCCCGAATTAATCGCTATATCGTCAGAAGGTAATGCGGTATTCATAAAAGACGCTTTATACCAATCTATTGTTATATCATTTGCAGCTAATTTAGCGTTCACAACTTTTTTAAAGAAATCAATAGCAAATTGTAAAAACTCTGCATTAATCAAATTAACAATTTCTATACGATAATCCTGAGATTTTATTACACGTGCTACAATGTTCTTAATTATTTGATCCGTCAATGTCATAATATAGATTCTTTAAATTGTTCTAATGTGAGATATTTTGTTGTACTATCATCGAACAACCCATTCTTCGATTGAAATGATTGCATATACTCAAAATATTTCTTTTCTTTTTCAGCCAGAAAGAACAACCGGCTCAAACTACTCGCTGTTCTTCCTAATGTTCCAATTCCTCCAAAAGGATCAAAAACAATATCCCCTTTAAAAGAATAGTATTCTATTACCCTTTTACATAAATCAACCGGGAATATTGCAGAATGTATTTTATCTGATTTTGGAGAAATCTCCCAAACATTCGTCAATTCAAAATTATCCTTTACCTTACTATCTTCTACTACTTGTTTATCATATTGCCGAATATTCCAATCAATGAGCCTATCTGTTTTTTTACGATAAACCATCAAATATTCAGTTATAGAGTTGGGTTTATATGCCAACGGTTTTCTATGTTGTTGAAATCCCCCGATGCGATTTTTTACACTATATTCCGGTTTTTTCCAAATAATATCGTCAATAAACTCCCAGCCCATCTGTGTTAGGTAATAATGTAGATCAAACGGTATTGGGTATCGTTTACTTGAATGTGCCCGGCTAATTCGCGGAACAATAACAGGAGAGGTATTGACAATAAGGAAACGCCCCTCTTTCGTTACACGGAAAACCTCTTCAAATACTTCTTTTAAAAATAACAAATATGATTCATAACTTGGATAAATAGAATAATCTCGAGCATTATAATACGGAGGAGATGTGAATGTAAGATGAATGCTTTCATTTGGCACATATTTTAATATATCTCGCACATCTCCATTAACAACAACATTTTTAAGAAACGGATATGTTTCTGCATGAGGAAGAACAGATGTTTTTGATTTTTGCTTTGCAAAATACGCTTTATAGATAACTGTTCTAACCACCTCGTTTTCATGATTTATCAATTTCTTTAAATGAGTATCAACACGGCTATTCCCTTTAAAGGTTAGAAGACTTCTTATTGCCTGACAGATAATTTTAGGATCGTTATCAAGCAGCATTTTCTTCATAATTGGAATTGTTTTTTCACTCCTTAATCGGCCAATTGAAGACACCGCCTCTCGTTGTACCATCGAACTTTTATCAGATAGTGCGATATTATAAAGTTGAGAAATATATTGTTCCGATTTTATTTTTCCAAGATTTTTAACAGCCCAGAACCGAACATTATCATTCGAATGACTAAGCAGATCCACTAACCACCCAGCATCAAAAGAAGAGGACAGATGCCCTAAATTTTCAAGTATAAAAACCAAATTTTTACTATTATTATAATACTTTTCCACTAACGTTGTAAA
>JAFUKV010000287.1 GCA_017467745.1 Bacteroidaceae bacterium
ATATCGAAAAACATTATTATTGATTTTCACGCCTCTTGTTTTTACTAAAATACCCCGTGCCAAATGACTGTTTACCAAACAGTTTTCAAATTCAAGTTTCGGCAACTTCGTAATATTCATCAAATAATACTCCGTATAATCGGCAGGTAATTCTTCAGAAAGCACAACGTTACAAACTATCGATTCCGGTTCAACCGAAACTTCTTGAACTATCACATTTTTTATCGGTTTAAGCGTTTTCTTCTCTACCAGTTCCAACACATCACCTACGCGAGGAGCATCAATAACTTGCGCATGAGTATAAGTACGGGCTTTTATTTGTAATTGAGCGTTCTTTCCTGAAACGTTATTTATCGACTGATAATATCCATGTACGTTTGTAGCGTCATCGCCCTGACCTTGAAAATAACAGGCCTCAAAACGAATCAAACCTTCGCAGGCGGAAAAATGCGTCGCATCCGTATTGGTAGACTGCGAATATCCCAAAGCCGGTTTTACAGAAAGCGCATTAAGACGTATATCCTTGCTATTGAAACCTACAATACCCATGCCGGGTTGCGAATGAACAGTTACATTTTCAAGCGTCGTATTTTCACTATCGAGCACTAATATGGCAGGCCGAAAATGAAAACTATGATTTACATTAGCCGTTGTACCGACAAGAGAATCCGGAATTTGGTGATGAAAACGGACTACATTATCACCCAACAATTCACGTTTAGGAAAATACAACGTAACAGGCGCAACTCTGCTATATCTGGGATCCCAGAAAGTCATGCGCATCAGCGGAATTTTATCGGTAATCGTCCTTTCATCTGAAAATTTCACATCAAAATAGTTGTCGGTTACAGATATCACCTCCCCATGAGAAAACGGTTTGCGCAAATAATCAATCGTAATGCCGTTTAATTTGAAATTTTTAGAATTACATATCGAGATAGGTTCCATCCATCCTTCACACATAAGCGTAACACCCTCAGCCAAGACATGTATATCTGTCGATCCGGAAAAATCAAGGCCTTTTGAATAAGGATAATACGGTGTAAAAACTTCCGTCTCTACATTATCGCCAAATTTTCCGGCACAAGCATCTTCCTCTAACTTTACAGCATCTTTATCAACCAGCCTATATACACCCGGTTGAATATACAATACCGTTCCGGGATTATCACGACAATACTCAACAGCCTTGCGTAAGGCTTTCGTATCATCTTTTCCATCGTTCGGTATCGCTCCGAAATTTTTTGCGTCAATTTGTTTCGCCGCCACCGAAAAAGAAAAAAACAGCATGGCCACTATTAAAATTTTTCTCATAACAATATATTGATTAATCTCGGCAAAAATAAAAAAAAGACTTTATAAACGTGGGGAATAGAGCAATGAAACACATCGAAATATACAAAACAAGCCATCCGGTACAACCAGATGGCTTGTTCAGATGTATTTTAATACCTATTTATTTACACGAAATTTATCGATACCGTCTTTCAAATAGGCTATCGATTGCTTTGCTGCGGCTATACCGGCATTGATATTGGCTTCGGCAGTTTGAGCCCCCATCTTTTTCGGGGTAAAGAATGATCGTCCGGGAAATTTTTCGGCGATAACCTCCGCGTTAGCAGGAGCAATATCCGATATATACCGAAAATCGGGACGGGTTTCAAACATTGTTATAATATCATCTTCATTTATAACCTCCTTGCGAGCAGTATTTACCAAAGTAGCTCCTTTGGGCATTTTACTCAACAACGACAAATTGATAGATTTTTTCGTTTCATCCGTCGCCGGAACATGCAAAGATACATATTGACATGTAGTGTACAATTCTTCTGCCGAATGAACAGGCGTTACTCCTTCCGCTTTCATTACATTGTCCGGACAATACGGGTCGAACGCATAGACCTCCATGCCGAATCCTTTGGCAATACGGGCTACATTGCGTCCCACCTGCCCATAAGCATGAATACCGATTTTTTTCCCTTTCAACTCCGTTCCGGAAGTACCATTATAGAAATTTCGGGCTACCATAACCATCATACCGAATGCCAATTCGGCTACTGCATTCGAGTTTTGTCCCGGAGTATTCATTACACATACCCCTTTTTCGGTTGCAGCCTGCAAGTCGACATTATCATAACCGGCACCGGCACGGACTGCTATTTTCAAATTTTTAGCGGCGTCAAATACTTCCCGATCAAGAATATCGCTTCTGATAATAACTCCATCAACCTCTCTAATTGCATCCAACAACTCACTTTTTTCCGAATATTTTTCAAGCAAGCAGAGTTCCGCACCGGCATCTTCTATCACTTTTCTGATTCCTTCTACCGCAACAGCAGCGAAAGGTTTACTCGTTGCTACTAATATTTTCATAGTCATATCTCGTATTATCCCTTTTTCAACAAAACGCCACATAGCTAAACATCAAAAAAGGGAGGTGATTAAAAATAAAAAGGAGAAAACAACATGTATTTTCTCCTTTCTGGATATAAAATTAGTGTTGTTTTTCAAATTCTTGCATAACAGCAACCAAAGCCTCTACGCTCGATTTAGGCATAGCATTGTAAATAGATGCACGGAATCCGCCGACAGAACGATGTCCCTTAATTCCTACCATACCTCTTTCCGTAGCGAATTTTACAAAATCTGCCTCCAATTCTTTGTACTCTTCTTTCATTACGAAACATACGTTCATAATAGAACGATCTTCTGCATTAGCCGTACCTACAAACATTTTATTTCTATCTATTTCATCATACAAAATAGCGGCTTTTTCAAGATTCATTTTTTCAATTTCCTTGATTCCGCCTAATTGCTTGTAATATTTAAGCGTCTGCAACGCAGAATATACCGGCAATACAGGAGGTGTATTAAACATAGACTCTTTTTTAATATGAGTTGCATAGTTCAACATTGTCGGGATAGCACGATCTACCTTGCCCAAAGCGTCTTCACGCACAATGGCGATAGTAACACCGGCAGGAGCCAGATTTTTTTGCGCGCCGGCATATATAATAGCATATTTTGAAACGTCTACGGGACGAGAAAAAATATCAGAAGACATATCTGCTACCAGAGGTACTTTTACATCCGGATCGAAGCGTATTTCCGTTCCGAATATCGTATTATTGGAAGTAAAGTGGAAATAATCAACGTCTTCGGGAACGGTAAAGTTTTTAGGAATATAGCTGAAATTAGCGTCTTTCGAAGAGGCAACAACTTCTACTTCGCCGAACAGTTTAGCTTCTTTAATTGCTTTTTCCGCCCACGTACCGGTTTCGAGATATGCAGCTTTTGTTTTCAATATATTGTACGGCACCATGCAGAATTGCATACTTTCCCCTCCTCCTAAAAATACTACTTCATAGCATTGCGGAACATCTAAAAGATCTTTTAACAAA
>JAFUKV010000288.1 GCA_017467745.1 Bacteroidaceae bacterium
TTATTTCGTCTTTCAATAAGAGCAAAGAATCTAAATCTCCATACGAAGCCAAATAACACTCTATGTCTTGGTTCGAGGCTAACCAGTTTCCATGATAAGCCCCCCTCTCATCAGTACAAAAACACGAATACCCCGCAAACAAAACCTCTTTCCGCTCCGAGAAAATTCCATTGCAAAATCTACCTGTTTATCATAATAACATTCGGCTATAACGCTTTTCTGACGGGCAAGAACTCCTTTACTCCAATTCTCTACAATTTTGTCGAACCCCTGTTTACACCAACAAATGCCTTTCCCGCTACTCGACCAAGGTGATTTTAACACCGCATGTTGATATTTACCAATAAAATCTTTTATTTCCGAAATACTTTCTAATTGTTGAGGCTTTACTATTTCCCGGCAAATGCCCCTACGATGTAACCTATCTATTATCTGTATAGTAACCGCCCGATGCGATAATTGGCTCTGCAATCCTATTTGTAAATCAGTCGGCAAGATATCCTCAGAAACGCCTATCGACAATAATTTCGTTTTAATAGCGGCACTCCATCCCCACGCACAACACTTATCTATATCAGGAAACAATCTTATAATGTTCTGACCCTTTTTTATACACCGATATACAGAAGAAACGCCCAACAATTCTCTTAATTCCTTTTGCCACAAAGACGAAACAGCATCGGCAGACAAAACAACGTCATCCGCATTGCTATACCACAGAGGTAAAAGAGACAAATCCGAAGCTAACGCACGAGGCAAAGGCGGAGCGACATAATATTTACTTCCTTGCGCAAGCGCCATATCGTTTTCCGGATTAAATATGTATAACGATTTATTTTTCAAAATAAATTTCTATTAATTACAGATTATTCTCATCAACTTTTTCAACCTGCAAAGCTACAATAAACTATCAAAATTCTTTATTTATACTTAGAATTATAGTTATATAACTACACAATTGGAATATTTCCAATATAGGCAAGATTATCTTGTGCACAAGATAGCCATAAGGGGCTATTCGGATTAAGTTTTCTTATAAATTCAATCCTCTTGTAATTCCATATTGATATGCAAGAACTATCAAGACAATATCTGACAAATCAAGATATATCAAAAATATTCATTAATTTCGCAGGCGGAATTAAAATAAACGATAAATATGGCAAAACCGTCTATACCCAAAGGAACGCGCGACTTCTCGCCCGTTGAAATGGCTAAAAGAAATTATATCTTCAATACAATTCGAGACGTATTTCATCTGTTCGGATTCCAACAGATAGAAACGCCTGCACTGGAAAACCTGTCTACCTTGATGGGAAAATACGGAGAGGAAGGCGATAAACTTTTGTTCAAGATTTTAAATTCGGGAGATTTCTTCTCGGACGTTACCGATGCGGAACTTTCTACCCGAAACACCAATAAATTAGCATCGAAATTATGTGAAAAAGGTTTACGGTACGATCTTACCGTACCATTCGCCCGTTTCGTTGTAATGCACAGAAACGAAATAAACTTTCCGTTTAAACGTTATCAAATACAACCTGTATGGCGTGCAGACCGTCCTCAAAAAGGCCGTTATCGAGAATTTTATCAATGCGATGCCGATGTTGTCGGCTCAGACTCGTTATTGAATGAAGTCGAACTGATTTTTATGACGGATGAAGTATTCCGCCGTTTCGGTATCCGGACCTGCATAAAAATAAACAACCGAAAAATATTAAGCGGAATCGCCGAAATTATCGGAGAACCGGATAAGATTGTAGACATTACCGTAGCTATTGACAAACTTGACAAAATCGGATTAGAAAAAGTAAACGATGAATTAAGAGAAAAAGGAATATCCGAATATGCTATCGGTTTATTACAACCAATCATTCTATTGCAAGGAACAAACAGAGAAAAATTACAAACTCTCGAAACTGTTTTAGCCCAATCTGAAATCGGACAAAAAGGAATAGAAGAATTGAAATATATACTCGAAAAAGTAGAAAATACCAACCTTAACTCAGAATTTGAGATAGACCTTACTTTGGCACGCGGGCTTAATTACTATACCGGCGCTATTTTTGAAGTAAAGGCGTTAGATGTTCAGATAGGAAGCATTACCGGCGGAGGACGATACGACAACCTGACCGGAGTATTCGGCATGCCGGGAGTATCGGGCGTTGGTATCTCATACGGAGCCGACCGCATTTTCGATGTCCTGAACCAATTAGATTTATATCCGAAAGACTCTTTACAGACTACACAAATCATGTTTGTCAACTTCGGAAAAGCAGACGAAGAATATTGTATAAAATGTATCTCTCAATTGAGAAAAGAAGGCATACGAACAGAGATATATCCGGAAGCAGCCAAGATGAAAAAACAAATGGGATATGCCGACACAAAACAAATTCCTTATGTGGCCTTAGTCGGAGAAAACGAAATACAAGCGGAAAAGATCACTGTTAAGAACATGTCGAACGGCGAACAAAGTATGCTTTCTCTCGATCAATTAATTAAATTGCTGAAACAATAAATTCGAAAAACAAACGCTTTATTCGAGAAACGATTGTTCGAATAAAGCGTTTGTCATCGTTCAAAGCGGCGTATTTCTAACTGAAAACGGACTTTCTGTGAACGACTATATTATGGCCATCAATGTTTAAGATGGCCATTTTTTATTTTTCAGACTTCACTACCGGATAGTTATGTTCTATCCAATCGTTAATACCTTTGTCTAAATCGTATATTTTTTTAAATCCGGCTTTTGCCAACTTATCGGCCGCTTTTTTGCTTCGTACCCCTCCTTTACAATAAACCGCAACCGGTTTATCGGAATCCAACTCCTGAATTTGTTTATCGAAATTGACATCCTTAATATCCATATTCACGGCTTTCTCGATATGCCCGTCACGATACTCTTGCGGAGTACGAGCATCAACTATCTGAATAGCATCGTCCGATAAAAGTTTCTGAAATTCAGGGGTCGTCATAGATTGATAATTTTTTTTCTGCGCACAACCACCCAATACAAACGGTAATAACATCATCAAAAAGATTAATTTTTTCATAAACGTTGTTTTCATATTTAAGACTAAACATATAACAAATTCACGTATCAAAAGTTGTAGAAATATTTAAATTGCAAAATAAACAAATATCTCCGAAACAAACGACAAAAGCGTTATCCAACAAAGGTCTCGTAGAAAATATTAGATTTTGAAATTTTTTCAGGATAAATTTTCTACTTTTGTCTATTAAAATCATGGGGATCAACCGCTCTATAAAAAGAGCATTGTATAAGAAGAGCCTTTTACAAATAAAACTTTTCGTGCCAGATTAAATTTATCACAGTTATGACAATTGAAAAATTAGAAGGAACAAGTACGAGGTTATACAGTTTAGTTGCTCCTTTGGTAATGAAAAGCAGTATCTTACGACAAAACAACAACTATCCTTTCAAAACGTCGAGACGCCATACTTGGTTTGTCGCCATAGACGGTTGCACTGTTTTAGGATTTATTCCGGTAGAGCAAAAAGACAATACCGTTACGATAAACAATTACTATGTGTCCGGCGATAATGCAACGCTATTGTCTGCCCTGCTGCAAGAAGTTACACAAACATACGGAAGAGGATATATATTACAATCAATAACTCATACCCGCCATATTGACACATTTAAAGAGAAAGGATTTTCCGTTATACGAGAATGGAAACTCTATATAAAAATGCTATACGATAAAAAATGAAAATGCCATCTTCCGTATACAATGAAACATTATTGCGTCTAAAAAAGATTTTTTCTTCTTTCGACAATATATACGTATCTTTTTCAGGAGGTAAGGATAGTAGCGTTTTATTAAATCTTTGTATCGATTATATCAGAAAGAACAAACTGAAACGCAGATTAGGCGTATTCCACATGGATTACGAAATACAATATCAAGAAACAATAGACTATGTAGATAAAATTCTGAACTCAAATCGGGATATTTTGGATGTTTACCGTATTTGTGTTCCTTTTAAAGTCCCGACATGTACGTCTATGTTTCAACAATATTGGCGACCATGGGACGAAGACATGCAAGAGCAATGGGTACGGAATATGCCGAAAGAGTGCTATACGCAGAAAGATTTTTCATTTTTCAATAAAAACATGTGGGACTATGAGTTCCAACACAAGTTTGCAGAATGGATACATTTAAGAAACAGAGCGAAACGAACGTGTTGCCTGATCGGAATCCGCACACAAGAAAGCTACAATCGTTGGCGTACCATTTATAGCAAACGAAATCGACATTATTATCAA
>JAFUKV010000289.1 GCA_017467745.1 Bacteroidaceae bacterium
ATAACATGTCCTCATGGAGCACATGTTTCTTCTGAAAATTATAAGGCTAATGTGAAAAAAATAATAGACAGATTATTGGCAGATTTTCCGGGTTGTAAAATCGTGTTGCATAGGCCTATTTGGTATAGTGAAACTACCCATAACGGAGCTATGTATCTTGCCGAAGGCTTAAATAGGCTGCAAACTTATACGCCGCAGATTGAGGCGATAATAAAAGAGTATAAAAAAACGGCTCCAAAGCGGGTGTTTATGGGTGATAGAGCGGCTTTTCGGTTTTTTAAAGAAAATTATTTGACCTATTTTGTTGCCGAAGAGGGATATGCCGGAACATTTTATCTGCATCCGAATGAGCAAGGCGCGAAAAAATTAGCTGAATTTTGGGGTGATGCGCTTTATAAGGTTATCATGAAATGAAAAAGATTGTAGCGGATACGTCTATGATTGCCGCATGCGGATTATATTGCGGTGCTTGTCGTAAGTTTCTGTTGGAAAAATGTCCCGGTTGCAAAAATAATGAAAAAGCAACGTGGTGTAAGATTCGGCGTTGTTGTTGCGATAAAGAATTTGATTCTTGTGCCCAATGCGGTGTGGCTGTTGAGGAGTGTAAGACGTTTTCTAATTTTATAGGTAAAATATTCGCATTCCTTTTTAACTCTGATAGGGGAGCGTGTATTCGCTATATTCGAGAAAACGGAAAAGATGCGTTTGTCCGAGAAATGGTTTGTCGTAAAGAGCAAACCATGAAAAAACGAATCCGATAAAGATAATACAGAATGGGCGGATTACGAAGAAAAATCTTTAAGAGATAAATCTATTTTGACAATGAAAGAAGAAGTATTATTCGTTTTATTGAATAATTATGCAGATTGGGAAAGTGCGTTTCTTTCGGCTGCGTTAAATTCGGGTGTAATGCCGGACAGTGAAATAAAATATACGGTAAAGACGGTAGCTCCGACGTTAAATGAGGTTTATTCTTTGGGTGGTTTCCGAACGGTTCCGGATTATAGTTTTTCTACCATTCCTGACGATTACGCCGCTTTGGTTTTAGTTGGAGGTATGAGTTGGAATACTGCCGATTCGGAATGTGTTGAGCCTTTGGTGCGTGATGCTTTGAAAAAAGGGAAAGTTGTAGGAGCTATTTGTAATGCGGTTTCGTTTATGTGCGCTCATGGATTTTTGAATGATGTGAAACATACGGGAAATACTCTTTCTCAATTAAAGTTATGGGGAGGAGACCGATATATAAATGAAGCCGGATATGTAGAGAAGCAGGCAGTGAGCGATAAAAATATTGTAACGGCTAACGGCACAGGTTATTTGGAGTTTACTCGAGAACTGTTGTTTCTGCTAAAAGCGGATACGCCGGAGAGAATAGAATTTTCTTATGATTTTAATAGAAACGGATTTATAAAGTAACATTAGTAGGCGGAAGGATATTATAATAAATAAAGGAGGTGTTTGAAAAATTTCAAACACCTCCTTTATCGTATTTATTTAATGTGACGATATAAGGGCGTAAATATTTCTTTGGATAGAAGCCCGCCATTGATAAGGATTTCATCAATGGCGGGTAATTGAATCTGCTTTGAGCTATATCGAGCTCTCATTAATTTACTTTGATAGCTTTTCCGGTTAAGTTGACGGTTGTTTCTTTCAGTAATCCTTTGGATTTCATCTCTACGGTAGGCGAACATCCGCCGATAGTGAGTTTTATATTGCCCGGCGAAACAATCCATTCTCCGTTTTTATTGGTTAATGCAAGCTCACGAGGGGAAAGGTGGAATTTTACGTTTTTCGATTCTCCTGCTTTCAATTTGATTCGTTTAAATCCTTTTAATGCGAATAAAGGAGCTTGCTGGTCAGTTTCGTGTGTAACGTATAATTGTACCACTTCTTCTCCATCCATATTGCCGCTGTTTGTTATGTCTATGGATACGTCTATCCCTTTTTGAGTTACGGGATTGTCAGATACTTTTATGTTGCCGTAATCGAAAGACGTATAACTTAGTCCGTATCCGAACGGGAATAACGGCTCTCCTTTAAAATAACGGTATGTTCGGTTTGTCATATCGTATGAATGGAAATCCGGCAAATCATTATCGTTACGATAGAATGTTACGGGTAATCTTCCTGCCGGATTATAGTCTCCGAATAAGACATCTGCAATGGCCGTTCCGGCGGCTTGTCCGCCATACCATGCGTTGATAATGGCTGGAATATTTTGAGCTTCCCAATCTATTGCGAGGGCACTACCCGTCATCATGACGAATATCGTAGGAATATTGGTTTCGACGAGAGCTTTCATAATGGTTGTCTGAGATGCTGGCAGAGCGATTGTCGTGCGGTCTCCGCCTCTGAATCCTTTAACGCTTACGGGCATCTCTTCACCTTCCAATTCAGGAGATATTCCCCCGATAAAGATTGCTGCATCTACATCTTTTATTGGGGTTAAGACAGATTCTAAATTTTTTATTCGGTTGATTTTCAGTTTTACCGAACCTTCTCCTGCCGCTTGAAAGTATTCTATTTTCAGGTTGTATTTTTTTCCTGCCGTAGCGTTGAATTTGTATGTTTGGGTTCGGTGCGCTTTTTCTGCCCAGTCGTCAATACACAATTTTTCGTTTACATATAGGCGATATCCATCGTCCGCACCTAATTCAATAGAGTATGTTCCGTTTTCTTCCGGTTGGAATGCGGTTGTCCATCGCGCTGAAAAATCTTTTGCTTTGATATTATCGATTACTGTTTCATTTGCTTTCCATGAAAAGTCCAATTGTTGTTCTGTTTGAACGGTTTCCGGTGTTCCGGACAGATCTGTGTTTTTGAAATATTCGGCTTGTAAGCCTTTTTCTCCATTGGGAGTAGAAAAAGACGGATCCGTTATTTCTTCGGTAAAATTCGTGTCTGTAAAATCTGCTCCCGATATATAAACAACGTCAACATCTGTACCTATTTTTTTCTTTATAGCTTCTAAGGGTGTATCCATTTCAGAAGGAAAACCGTTGTAATTGCCTAACGGAGACGTGCGGTTATCGGCGTTAGGTCCGAGTACAGCTATCTTTCTGAGTTTTTTACGGAGAGGTAGAGTATTGTTGTCGTTTTTTAATAAAACGATAGATTGACGAGCCATTTCCAAAGCGTGTGCTTTGTGCTGTTCGCTTTCAAGTACCGAAATGGGAATTTGTGCATACGGATTTTTTTCTGCCGGGTCAAATAATCCCAATCGGAAACGGATGGTAAATAATCGTATCAAAGATTCATCTACTTTCGATTCAGGCAATAATTCATTCTTTACCGCTTCTTTTAGAGCGAAAAACGCTTCGTTTCCGCAATCAATGTCTGTTCCGTTATACACGGCGTCGGCAGCAGCCGACATGGCATTGGGATGTGTTTTATGCGTTTTGTAAAAATCGTCTATGGCTCCGCAATCTGATGTTACATATCCGGTAAAATTCCATTTGTTTCGCAGGATGTTTTGCATCAACATATCGTTTCCGCAACAGGGCTTACCGGCGTAAGCATTATAGGCGCACATGACGCCGGCAACTTTGGCGTCTACTACTAAATCGCGGAACGCGGGTAAATAAGTGTCCCATAAATCATATTGCGAAACGCTTGTGTTAAATACGTGTCTTTCCGGCTCCGGTCCGCTGTGAACGGCGTAATGTTTAGCACAAGCGGCAGCTTTCAAATAATGTTCGTCATCTCCTTGTAGTCCGTTTACGAAAGCCTTTCCTAATTGGCCTGTAAGATAAGGATCTTCACCGAATGTTTCTTGTCCGCGTCCCCATCTGGGATCTCGGAAGATAT
>JAFUKV010000290.1 GCA_017467745.1 Bacteroidaceae bacterium
CTGCGCAAACTACACCGCTCGAAAGGGTTAATCCCATAATCGGGACGAATAGTATGGGACACACGTTTCCGGGAGCTTGTGCCCCGCATGGAATTGTGCAATTGAGTCCTGACACCGATACAATTCCCCACAACGTAAACGGATCCTATCAAAAACGGGTATATGAGTATTGTGCCGGATACCAGCATAAGGACAGTACGATAGTGGGTTTCAGCCATACCCATTTCAGTGGTACGGGACATTCCGATTTAGGCGATATTTTAATTATGCCCACTGTCGGGAAATTGAAACTGAATCCGGGTACAGCTACTAACCCAGATGCCGGTTACCGTTCTCGGTTTTCGCACGATACAGAAATCGCTACTCCGGGTTATTATGAGGTTATGTTAGACGATTATGGAGTAAAAGCCCGTTTAACATCTACCGAACGAGTAGGTATACATCAATATACCTATCCGAAAGGAGTCGATGGACATATTATACTCGACTTGATACATGGCATTTATAATTACGATGGCAAAGTGTTATGGGCTGCATTACGGGTTGAAAACGATACGTTGATAACCGGCTATCGCATAACGAACGGATGGGCGCGTACCAATCATACCTATTTTGCTGTTTCGCTTTCAAAGCCTATTAAAAATTACGGATGTGTAGAACGTGCCAAAACTCTGTATTGCGGAGGTTGGGGAAAGTTCAATATGCGTCGCAATTTCCCGGATATGGCAGGCCGAAAACTGGTAGCTTATTTCGATTTTGATTTTTCACAAGATCCGACGTTGGAAATGAAAGTTGCGTTATCGGCAGTCAGTACCGATGGAGCTATAAAAAACTTGAAGGCAGAGGCAGCCGGAAAATCATTTGATTGTTTGTTGTCGGAGGTTCAGAAAAAATGGTCTGACGAGTTGAACGTTCTCGAAGCTCGCGGTAACGACGATCAGTTAGCTATGCTCTATACGTCGCTTTACCATACACATATCAACCCGTCGGTTTATATGGATGTAGACGGACAATACAGGGGTTTAGACCAGAACATTCATCAAGCGGGAGATTTTACCAATTATACTGTATTTTCTTTATGGGATACCTATCGGGCGTTGCATCCGTGGTTTAATATCGTGAGCCGTCAGCGTAACAACGATATGGTAAAATCAATGTTGGCGCATTATAGCCAAAGTGCGATGAAAGCATTACCCGTATGGTCGCACATGGCCAACGAAAATTGGTGTATGATTGGTTATCACGCTGTTTCCGTACTTTCTGATGCGATGGCAAAAGGGCAGAAATTCGATTATGATTTGGCTATGGAAGCGATGGTTAACAGCTCTACCATTCCGTATTATGATAATACGGGAGAATATATGAAGTTAGGATACGTACCGTTCGATGTAAATAGAAACGGTGCGTCGCTTACGCTCGAATACGCTTATGACGATTGGACAATATACAATGCCGCACTGCGTATGGGACGTCAGGATATTGCAAAACAATATGAAAAGAGAGCTCTTAATTACCGTAATCTGTTCGATCCGTCGTTAGGATTTGCCCGTCCTCGTTATACGGATGGACGATGGAAAGAAAATTTCAGTTTGTTGAAAACCGATAATGAAGGGTTTATTGAAGGTAATTCATGGAACTATTCATTCCATGTACCGCAAGATGTATGCGGATTAATAGATGCGATGGGGGGAGACAAACGTTTTGTAGAAAAACTTGATTCTTTGTTTACCATGCACTTGCCCGATGAATTTTTTGAACATACGGAAGACGTTACCCGTGAAGGCCTTTTGGGAAATTATGTTCACGGAAATGAACCCAGTCATCATGTAATTTACCTTTATAATTGGACTTCACAACCTTGGAAAGCGCAATATTGGATACGTGAGGTGATGAACCGGATGTATAAAAATAATATCGACGGTTTATGCGGTAATGACGATTGCGGGCAAATGTCTGCGTGGTATCTATTCTCTGCTATGGGCTTCTATCCCGTATGTCCGGGAACTGATCAATATGTATTAGGCGCTCCATATTTGCCTTACGTTAAATTGAATCTTGAAAATGGAAACTCGATAACGGTAAAAGCCGATAAGGTAAGTGATAAAAACAGATACGTTAAGTCGGTGAAAATTAATGGAAAACCTTATGATAAAGCGTATATTACCCACGAAATGCTAATGAACGGGTGCGAAATAGAGTTTGAAATGAGTTCGAAACCTAATAAAAAACGTATCTTTATAGGCGATAACATGCCCTATTCTTTAACAAAAAAATAAACACACTTAAATTATAAACAAGATGAAAAGAACACTTATTTTATTAACGGTTGCCGTATTTTCTATTTCGGCGTTTTCTCAAAGAGGAAATCGTAAGGAATTGGCAAAATGGAAAGATTACAATGTAGGTAAGATAGAATTTAAAGATAAATCTCCTGATACGAAAGGAGCGAAAATTTATCATGCTATTATTCCCGATCCCGATGCTTATATTACAGAGCAAGCTCGCAGGGTGCTGAATACGCTCTATTTTTCTACGGAAGATAGTATTCCCGGTGTAAAGCAATTGAATTATACCATTCGTGATTATGATGGCGTTTCTGCAAAAGGAGGACAACCTCCGGTTGTGGGTATTGAATATAGTACCAGATGGATTGAACGTAGTTTTGCGAATGGCGATACGGCGAAGTTGCACTTTGAAACCAAAGGGGTGCTGTTCCATGAATTGACGCATGCGTATCAATTGGAACCGCAAGGAATAGGCAGTTATGGAACGAATAAAACATTTTGGGCGTTTATTGAAGGTATGGCAGATGCTGTGCGCTATCTGAATGGAGGATTTACGATAAACGATCGTCCCAAAGGCGGGTTCTATACAGATGGTTATCGTACTACTGGCTTTTTCTTCGCTTGGTTAGCGCAGACCAAAGACCCTGATTTTATTCGTAAAATAAATCGTAGTACATTGGAGGTTATTCCATGGTCGTTCGAAGGGGCGATAAAACATATCTTCGGTGAAAGCTATGATATTGTTGATTTGTGGAATGAGTATCAAGTGGCTATGGGCGATCGTCCCCGAGTAGTGAAATAACCGGTTATAGAGGATATTCATAGAAAAAGCCTTCCTAAGCAGGAAGGCTTTTCTTTTGAGTTTTCTTTTGCCTCCTCTTCTAAAATCGTATATTTGTTTCAGATTTTTATTGAATGGCTATGGACGATTTTTCTGTTTCCATATTAGGTTGTGGCGCGGCATTGCCGACGTCTCGGCATTATCCTTCTTCTCAGGTAGTTAATTACCGAAACTCTCTTTATATGATTGATTGCGGGGAAGGCTGTCAATTGCAATTTCGAAAAATGAAATTGAAATTTAATCGGCTGAATCATATATTTTTGTCTCATTTGCATGGAGATCATTGTTTGGGATTACCCGGTTTGGTGTCGACACTTGGGTTATTGGGTCGTACTTCGCCGCTTACTATACATGCGCATCGGGATGCGGAAAAATTATTTGTACCGCTTGTAGAATATCATTGTAAACAGTTACCTTTTTCATTGGAGTTTCATGCCATAGAACCGCAAAAACACGGGCTTATTTATGAAGACAAATCGTTGAATGTATATACTATTCCGTTGAAACATAGAGTACCGACTTGCGGTTTTTTATTTGAAGAGAAAGAAAAAGATCGGCACATGCTTCCCGATGTGGTAAAGTTTTATCAAATTCCTGTTTACCAAATAAGTAATATAAAAAAAGGAGCAGATTTTGTATGTGCCGACGGTAGGGTAATACCGAATGCCCGTTTGACTTGCGCTGCCGATCAGGTTAGACGGTACGCATATTGTTCAGATACTTTGTATCAGAAAAAAATAATTCAGTATATCAGTTCGGCAGATTTGTTGTATCATGAGGCGACTTACGGAAAGGAGTGGGAAAGAAGAGCGGATGAAACGTTTCATACTACGGCTGAGCAGGCAGCGATGATTGCTTGCGACGCTAAGGTGAAAAAACTTATTATAGGTCATTTTTCTGCCCGTTATAAAGATGACGAATCCGCTTTATTACAAGAAGCTCGGAATATTTTTCCTGAGACTGTTTTGTGCAAAGAAGGGAAAGTTTTTAAGATTTGAAATGATATATGGATTGTAAATAACGTAATTTAAGCGTTATGGACTAATTTTATAGCTTATTTATTAAGATGGAAAAATTAAAAAAGAGGGGCTGGGAGAGAATAGTTACATGGGTATTGTGTATTTTATGTATGTGTTTTCTTTTGGCCGATCCTTTGGAAAATTCTCAAAAACTACCTCAAATATTATTTGTTTCTGCGGTGTGTACTGTGGCCTGTTTTATTGTTGTGTACAGAACTGCATCGTTTGAGAAAAAAGATACTTATACGGAGTGTGTAAAATGGCTGTTTTTTGCGCTAATGGCTATTTTATACAGTTTGTGGCGATAACCTACATTCTGAGAGATAGACTATAAAAAAAGAAGTAATACCTCACTGTTTCAATATGACAGAGAAGAGTTACTTCTTTTTATTATTAAATTATTACGACTTTATTTGGGATAAGCGCAAACAGCTTTGAAATATCCGATAGATTCGGCAATACCCAAGAAAGGATCTTTCATGTCTTTTTCATATTCTAAACTGCATACGCCGTTATATTTTACTTTTCTAAGCATTTTTACAAAAGCTGGAAAATCTATCTTTCCTCTACCTAACTCTATGCCTCTTCCGGCCTTAGATGCTTCTGTAACGTCTTTTATGTGAATATCGAATACGCGGGTATGGTATTTTTTCAGGTCTTCAACCGGGTCGAAATTGTCGCGCAAGTCGTGTCCGATATCCAAACACATTCCGATTCTCGGGTCTAAATCTTTTGTATGTTCCCACACGTCAGTGGCGTTCGGGTATAGTTTGATGTCTGGACCATGCAAGTGAATAGCGTAGTTGAAGTCGTATTCTTTAACTTTTTTGTCAACGTAAGGTAGCAGTTCAACATTAGGTACGCCTACAATCAGTTTAACGCCTACTCTTTTGGCGTATTCGAAAGCTCTGTCTATTTCGGCTTCCGATCTCATGTAGATTGGTCCTACCGCATATCCGGTAATGCCTTTTGATGCCAGTTTGTTATGAAACGCTTTAATTTGTTCGTCCGTACTGTTTAGCGGTAAATGAAAGTCTTTTATACACAGGTATCGTACATCTAAACGATCCATTATTTCTAATGTCTTGTCTAAATTGAAATTAACGAAAGTGTAGCCTGCCATTCCCAGTTTAAAGGGATTTTCAGGCGATTTTTTTTTCGGTTTCGGGGTTGCCGCTAATAGTTCCGTACCGAAAATGGGCATGCTTAACAATGTAGTTGCCGCCAATCCTTGTTTAAGGAAACTTCTTCTGTTTGACATTTTTTTGATGTGTTTATCGATTAAGGTTTAACTTAATTGGTAGAGGCTTACATGAAAGCCGACAAACAAAAGTAAGACTTTTTTTTGTTTTCCGTGCACGTGCACGATGTTTTTTTGATTTTAATTTTTTATAATAGTCAAGTCCTTATTTTTTTTTCGTACAGTTGATCAAAAAGAATATTCTTTTCTTTTTGATTGCTGTACTACAACGAGATTTGCAAGAAAGAAAAGTAAGTGCTGGTGTAATTTTCTGTGGCCGAATTAGCAGTTAAACTTATGTGTTCAAATGGTGGGTAAGTGTTTTATCTGACGAGTTGTGATAGAGAAAAATCTTTTATTTTTTATTACGAAGGTTGGAGGATGTGAGGAGTATGGCTAAAAAGAAAACGAAGTACTCGGAGGGGAGTACTTCGTTTTTTAGATATATTTATGCGGTTTCTATGTCCTCATTAAAGATTTCATGCCATGGTAATCCTTGTTTATTGAGCTGCTCCATAAACGGGTCGGGATCGAATTCTTCTACATTGAATACTCCGGCTTTTTTCCATTTTCCTTGTAAAAACATCATAGCTCCGATCATGGCGGGAACACCTGTGGTATAGCTTACGCCTTGTGCACCTGTTTCCAAGTACGCATCGTGGTGACGGCAATTATTATATACGTAGTAGGTCATTTCTTTTCCGTTTTTATCGAGTCCTTTAATGCGACATCCGATAGAGGTTTCACCTACGTAATTTTCTCCCAATTCTCCGGGATTCGGCAATACCGCTTTTAAGAATTGAATAGGAACAATTTCTACGCCATTATACATAATCGGGTCGATGCGTGCCATTCCGATGTTCTGGATAACCCGTAGATGAGTTAGATATTCTTGCCCGAATGTCATCCAGAAACGGGCACGTTTCAATGTCGGAAAGTTTTTTACCAACGACTCTAATTCTTCGTGATAAATAACGTATGATTCTTTGGGACCGATGTTGGGATAATTTAGAGGTCGGTGTATTTCGTGAGGTTCGGTAGTTACCCATTGTCCGTTTTCGTAATAACGCCCTTTTTGAGTAACCTCCCGTATGTTGATTTCCGGATTGAAATTTGTAGCGAATGCTTTTCCGTGATCTCCAGCATTGCAGTCGACAATATCGAGATATTGCATTTCGCTGAAATGATGTTTAGCGGCATACGCTGTAAATACGCTGGTAACGCCCGGATCGAATCCGCAGCCGAGTATGGCGGTCAAGCCGGCTTCTTTAAATCGGTCTTGATATGCCCATTGCCATTTGTATTCGAATTTGGCTTCATCTAATGGTTCATAGTTGGCAGTATCTAAATAGTTGACTCCGCATTTCAGGCAAGCATCCATAATGGTCAGATCCTGATACGGTAAAGCGACATTTATAACGATGTCTGGCTTATGCGTATTGAAAAGATTAACCAGTTCTTCTACGTTGTCCGCATCTACTTGCGCAGTTTTTATGCGGTTGCCGCCGATAGCATGAGCGATGGCGTCACATTTGGATTTAGTACGGCTGGCTAAAACTATTTCATTGAAAACATCCGGATTTTGTGCTACTTTATGCGCAACAACCGTGCCTACCCCTCCGGCTCCGATAATCAAAACTTTTCCCATTTTCAGAAAATAACGTGTTAAGGCAAATTAATACTAAAAAACGAAAAACCCGATCATCAATATTTTTGAGTATCGGGTTTTCTGTGTTGTCCAGGAAGGACTCGAACCCTCACAGGCAGAACCAGAATCTGAAGTGCTACCATTACACCACTGGACAATCTTGTTTTATTTTCGTTGCAAAGATGCGAATTTATTTATTGTGAGAAAAATGCTTCGCTTCTTTTTTTTGTTGGTTAAACGTTTTTTTACATATCTGTATCGTCGGGTAAAGCCGAAGAGATGATTTGATACGAATTTTCCATTAACGTGGTAATATCATGTCCGTTTTCTTTATCGGGATAGATGGGGGGATGAATGGTCAGGATCATTTTGCCCGGCGTTATTTGGTAAGATGTGCGGGGCATGATACGGAAAGATCCGTCGATAGTAAGAGGTACTACCGGCAGATTCAGTTCTTGCGCCAGCAGAAATGCACCTTTTTTGAATCGCCGCATTTTTCCATCGTAAGTACGGCTTCCTTCCGGAAACACAACCAATGAAACACCTCCTTGTAGTGTATCTACTGCTTGGTGTATGGTGTCGCGCATTCCGGAGGTACGTCCGGCAGCGTCAACAAAAATATGTCCTGCCGATTCGCATGCTTTCCCCACAAAAGGTATTTTACGCAATTCTTTTTTCATCAACCAATGGAATGGTTGATTTAAAAAACCGTATATCAAAAAAATATCGTATGCGCCTTGATGGTTGGCCACGAAAACATACGATGTGTTCGGATTAATATTTTCACGACCTTTTACTTCTACTCGGGATAAAGAGAAGAAGCAGAACAACCGAGACCAATATCGGGCTGGATAAAAACCCCAGAATGTTCCGTTTCCTACACTGCAACCGATAATAGTGATAATTGCGGTCGCAATAGTGAGAATTAATAAAATAGGAAAGGCTATTAGCCATTGATATAAGAATATGAAAATTCGCATAATGATAAATCTTTCTGCAAAAGTAAGATATTTTTTGATAGAGAGGTTCTTTCGGCAATGAATTGTTGGTTTTCTATTAGGCGGAATATGCTTGTTTTTATAAAATGATTTTTCTCTGTCATTTTTTATTGTTTTATTTGTTCCATTTAATTGTTATAAAATCGGAGGTATGAAAGATTTGATAAAATATACGGGTATAATTTTTATATTGATAGGTGTGGCAATATTGGCTTTTACAAAATTGACAGGTATTTCATCTAATAAGTGGCTTCTGATAGGCTTACTTTGGGTGTTAGCGGGTTTTATCGGTCATATTGTAATAAATAAATATAAGCCGTAATATCGAAAACTATCACGGCTTATATTGAGTATGTGGAATTTGTATAAATTATTCCATATATAGTTTTATAACAGCGGGTTTATCATCTATTTTTACCTCTTCCATGCGTAGTTTGCCGGTAGCGTCGGTATATTTAAATGTGTAGGAATTGTTTTTTTCTAAAAAGAACTCTAACATATCGTTCATATCCTGAGTAGGGCCAGCCGTACGGCCGCCTCCCATTTGGTCTTTACCTCTGAATACATCTACATTTGTCGCTACTCGATCATCTGAATGATTTGATTGTTTGGGATTTTTATACATTGACAGTTTTACGGAGACATGGTTTCCGTTCGAGTTGAGCTCTTTTATATAATCTTTATATAGAGAAATATATCGGTCAGTAACGTCGTATGCGTGTACATAATTTATTTTCCGATTCCATACCAAAGGAAACGGTGTTTCCGCAGGTTTGAACGATGCTGCGTAAATAGCGTGTTGCCGGTCTCCTTTCGTCGCTTTTCCCGCATCGGCGAAAAACCAAGCTCTGTTTAATTGTTTATCGGGGTAATATTCTGTAAAATACCATTGCCCGTCTGCCCATACTTCACTCCAATTGTGGTTTCCTCTGTTATCGTGCCAGTTGGGAGTACCCGCAACTCGCGAAGGGATACCTACTGCTCTTAGCGCATCTGTCAATAAAATAGATAGTCCGCTACATGAGGCCATTCCTTGTGAGATAGACTCGGAGGGGCTTTGGTCAGGACGTTTACGTTTTGTATTATAGTCTACTAATAATTCATCTCGGATATTTTTGTTTATAGAATCTATGGCTTCGTAAATTGTCTTGCAGTTTTGTACATAAGGCGAGAAACGCGTAAAGAAATCTTTACGCCACGCTTCCCGAGTTTCGTTTAAGCAGACATACGGTAAAACATCGTTAAAGAAGATAGAGTCAGGAATTGTTTGTGCCCATGGAAATTGTTTTCTGGCTTTGTAGGCATATTCTACGTTTTCCAACAAAATATCTGTTGACAGCGATTTTAAGTCTCGTTCGGGCATATAAGAGATAAGAAAGGCGATACCTTCTTTTTGGTCTGCCGGAGCGTCAGATAATACTTTTTTCAAGTTGTCTGCATTTTCTTCTGCTTTTATAAAGGCTTCATCCAATAGAGGATGGTATGTCTCGGGTACTCCCGGATATTGAGAGCAACTGCATAAGAATAAGCAAATGACTGGTAAAATGTGTTTCATAATATATTGTGATTAAGATGATAAAAGTAATAAAAAACATTTATCTATAAAACAATTGTGTCGGAAAATTTATTTTTCCGACACAGGTTGTATAAAGGCTATGAAAGTTTTATATGTATTATTTTAGTTTCACTTCCATCTCGGGAGCAATCAGTTTATATCCTTTAACATGTATGTTGATGATTTCGATAGAAGGATCATCTTTCAAATGTTTACGCAATTTGGTGATATAAACATCCATGCTACGTGCGTTAAAGTAGTTATCGTCTATCCAGATGGTTTTCAGCGCAAAGTTTCTTTCCAAAATTTCATTTACATGAGCGCAGAGCAAACTCAGGAGTTCAGATTCTTTGGTTGTTAATTTAGTTACTTTGTCGCCGATAGACAAAACTTGTTTTTGAGTATCGAACGTAAATTGTCCGATTTTGTACATATTGACTTCTTTCCCTTTCTTACCTTTTACGCGGCGTAAGATAGCTTCGATTCTGAATACGAGTTCTTCCATGCTGAAAGGTTTGGTAA
>JAFUKV010000291.1 GCA_017467745.1 Bacteroidaceae bacterium
ATTCGTTCGGGTTCGGAGGCGTTGCCGTTTTAGGCTATTTGTGGAATACCACAGACACAAATAATATGAAAACAAAGATTACCCTTCTGCAATCTGCATTAAACCAAATAGAACAAGCATGTTACAGTTCATAACCCATAAAACAGACTCTATTTCTTATTTACAATCGGCCGAACTGGTACTTAAAGGCGGTTGTAAATGGGTACAATTGCGTATGAAAGAGGCCTCGACAGAAGAGATAAAAGAAACTGCTGCTAAAATGCAGAAACTATGCAAATTATACAAAGCGACGTTTATTATAGACGATCACGTTGTTATTGCCAGAGAAATAGGTGCTGACGGCGTTCATCTGGGGAAAAACGACCTTCCTGTATCCGAAGCGCGAAAAATCGTAGGCAACTCTTTTATTATCGGAGGTACTGCCAACACGTTTGAAGATATTGAGAATTTAACAGAAGCAGGGGCTGACTACATCGGGTTAGGACCTTTCCGGTTTACCGAAACGAAAAAAAATCTAAGTCCTATCTTAGGAATCGACGGATACCGAAGCATCATGGAAAAATGTCGAAAAAAAGGCATAACCATACCCATCGTTGCAATAGGCGGTATTACAGCGCATGACATATCAAGCATCATGGAAACCGGAATAAACGGAATAGCGCTCTCCGGTACAATTTTACGCTCACCCAGTCCAGTAAAAGAAACCGCAAACATTTTAAATATTATAAAATATAACCAGATATGAAAAATCTTATTATCGGAGGAAAAGAGTTTTCTTCCCGTTTGTTTTTGGGAACCGGAAAATTCAGTTCCAGCGCAGTTATGGAAAAAGCCATCGCAGCATCCGGAACCCAAATGGTTACAGTGGCAATGAAACGCATAGATTTAGATAATGCTAACGATGACATGCTGATACATATCAATCAAGAAAAAATTCAACTGTTACCAAACACTTCGGGAGTACGTAATGCAGAAGAAGCTATATTCGCCGCTCAACTGGCGAGGGAAGCCTTCGGGACGAACTTTCTTAAATTAGAAATTCATCCTGACCCTCGTTACCTTCTGCCCGACCCGATAGAAACGCTTAAAGCGACCGAAGAACTTGTAAAAATGGGATTCGTCGTCCTTCCGTATATACAAGCCGATCCAGTACTGTGCAAACGTTTAGAAGAAGCTGGGGCAGCTACTGTCATGCCATTAGGAGCACCTATCGGAACAAACAAAGGATTGCGAACTCGAGATATGTTGGAAATTATTATCAGCCAAAGCAATGTACCTGTAATAGTGGATGCCGGAATCGGAGCGCCGTCTCATGCCTCCGAAGCTCTTGAAATGGGTGCTGACGCTGTTTTGGTAAATACGGCTATCGCCATTGCCGGCGATCCGGTAAAAATGGCCGAAGCATTTAAACAAGCGGTAGAAGCCGGCCGAACAGCTTATGAAGCGGGATTAGGCAAATCGGGCATTATTGCCGAAGCCAGCAGTCCGTTAACCTCTTTCTTGGATTAAAACTTATACACATGCAGACAAAAAAAGTTATCAAGAATTCATATCCCGGATCAGAAAAAATCTATATTCCGGGCAAAATATATGACATCCGAGTAGGTATGCGAAAAGTTAAACTAACCGATACGGTTAAAATTGTAGACGGTAAACGTGTAGCAACTCCTAACGGTCATATATACATTTACGATACCAGCGGATCTTATACAGATCCGAATATCGAGGTAGACTTGGCAAAAGGTCTTCCCCGCTTACGAGAAGAGTGGATAAAAAAACGCGGAGACGTTGAACAACTTGCCGAAATTTCATCGGAATACGGGAAACAACGATTAAACGATCCGTCTCTCGATTCTCTTCGGTTTGAGCATATACAATTACCTTATCGGGCACAAAAAGGCAAACAAATTACACAAATGTATTATGCCCGGCAAGGCATTATTACGCCTGAAATGGAATACGTAGCTATCCGTGAGAATCTGCAAAACGAAGAATTAGGCATACCTACACATATCACTCCGGAATTCGTACGCGATGAAATTGCTGCGGGTAGAGCTATTATTCCGGCAAACATCAATCACCCGGAAGCGGAACCAATGATTATCGGTAGAAATTTTTTGGTAAAATTAAATACACATATCGGTAACTCCGCCATGTCATCCAGCATAGAAGAAGAGGTAGAAAAAGCCGTTTGGAGCTGTCGATGGGGAGGCGATACATTAATGGATTTATCTACCGGCGCCAACATACATGAAACTCGCGAATGGATTATCCGCAACTGCCCTGTACCGGTAGGAACCGTACCTATTTACCAAGCCTTAGAAAAGGTAAATGGAGAAGTCAAAAAACTGACTTGGGATATTTACCGAGACACACTGATAGAGCAATGTGAACAAGGTGTAGACTATTTCACAATCCATGCCGGCGTATTGAAAGCACATGCTCAATTAGTAGAGAAACGGCTCACAGGAATTGTTTCGAGAGGAGGCTCCATTATGACCCAATGGTGTAGAATATTCAACGAAGAGAACTTTTTATACACCCGCTTCGATGAAATATGCGAAATACTTGCTGCTTACGACGTAGCTGTGTCATTAGGCGACGGCATGCGTCCGGGATCGATACACGATGCCAATGATGAAGCCCAATTCCTCGAACTGGACGTTTTAGGAGAACTGACAAAAAAAGCATGGGCACATAATGTACAAGTCATTATCGAGGGACCGGGACATGTTCCTATGCAAAAGATAAAAGTCAATATGGAACGGCAACTATCTTCGTGCGCAGAAGCTCCATTCTACACATTAGGCCCTTTAACTACCGATATAGCGCCGGGATACGACCACATAACATCTGCTATCGGAGCTGCTCAAATCGCTTGGTACGGAACAGCTATGATATGTTATGTTACGCCAAAAGAACATTTGGGATTACCTAACCGGGAAGATGTTCGCAACGGAGTTATAGCATACAAAATAGCTGCTCATGCAGCCGATATAGCCAAAGGGCATCCCGGCGTGCAAATACGCGACAATGCGTTGAGCAAAGCTCGTTTCGACTTTCGGTGGAAAGACCAGTTTAATCTGTCGTTAGACCCCGAAAGAGCGCTCGAATATTATCGGGAAGGCTCTAAAAACGATGAAGATTACTGTACGATGTGCGGCCCCAATTTCTGTGCTATGCGCATTACTCATAATCTGAAAGACTGCGAACGTTAAAAAGAATACGGAAACAACCTCTTTATGAACAGGGATTATACGGTTCTATTGACCGAGCGATTATCGCCGCATTTCATAAGAAAGATACTGTCTTTAATAAAGCAGCATCCCGAAGATATGGACACGGTTTACAGGCTTATTTATTATCCTGATGCAACCGTTTCGTGGCGAGCGGCTTGGGCATGCGAAAAATTATGTATGGAATTTCCGGCATGGTTTATAGACAAGCGGAACGAACTTATGAATTTTTCTCTTTATCACTCTCATAAAGGAACAAAAAGATTAATTCTGTCTATCTTGAATAAATTACCCATAGCGGTTCCTATTTCAATACCATTCCTTAATTCCTGTTTCAAGGGGATGTTTTCGCCGGAAGAACCGGCTGCTATACAATCGCTGTACATTAAACTGTCGTACAATTTATGTATAGCAGAACCGGAATTGTTACCGGAATTACAAATGTTATTGGAAAGTGCAAATTCCGAGTACTATTCAACCGCTGTCAAAACGGCGCGAAAAAATATATTGCTCCGGATAAATAAAAATAGTAAAAAATGTTTTCAGAAGAATTAGAAAAATATCAATGGGATGAGGTAACTGACCAGATTTATTCGAAAACGGCCAATGATGTAGAAACTGCTTTGCACAAAGAGCACCTTTCTATCGATGATTTTATGGCGCTGGTTTCTCCCGCTGCCACCGCATATTTAGAACCGATGGCGGCATTAAGCAGGAAATACACGCAACAACGTTTCGGGAAAACGATACAAATGTATGTCCCGCTATACATTACCAACTCCTGTACAAATCATTGCGTATATTGCGGATTTCAACACAACAACCCCATTGCCCGCATCATTCTGAAAGACGAAGAAATTATAAATGAATGTAAGGCTATCCGCCGAATAGGACCTTTTGAAAACCTATTAATAGTTACAGGCGAAAATCCCCGAGATGCAGGTGTCGATTATATCGAAAACGCTCTGAAACTCGCCCGCCCCTATTTCTCAAACCTAAGTATCGAAGTCATGCCTCTGAAAAGCGAAGAGTACTACCGCTTAACAAAAGCAGGCCTAAACGGCGTAGTATGTTTTCAGGAAACATACAACAAAGCTCATTACAACATATACCACCCCAAAGGTATGAAATCAAAGTTCGAATGGCGTGTTAATGGTTTCGACCGTATGGGGCAAGCCGGTGTACATAAAATAGGTATGGGCGTATTAATAGGGTTAGAAGAATGGCGTACCGATACAACCATGATGGCAATTCATTTGCGCTACCTGCAAAAACACTATTGGAAAACGCGGTACAGCGTCAATTTTCCCCGTATGCGTCCGTCGGAAGGACATTTCAAACCGAATGTAGTTATGCAAGATAAAGAATTAGCGCAACTTATTTTCGCATACCGTATTTTTGACCACGATGTGGATATTTCTGTTTCAACACGCGAGAATCCTCATTTCAGAGATCATATCGCTACATTAGGAGCTACATCTCTAAGTGCTGGCTCTAAAACCGAACCGGGAGGCTATTACACTTATCCTCAGGCATTAGAACAATTCTCCGTTAATGACGACCGTACTCCGCAAAAAGTAGAAAAAGCCATAAAAGAATTAGGCTACGAAGTGGTATGGAAAGACTGGGATGAAGCATTCGACCGTTAATTATGAACAGATACCGCAGACATATATTGCTAAAAGAAATAGGAGAAATCGGCCAACAAAAATTGAAAGAGGCCTCCGTTTTGATTGTAGGCGTAGGAGGGTTAGGCTCTCCCGCCTCTCTTTATCTAACGGCTGCCGGTATAGGCCGCATCGGATTGATGGACGATGATACCGTATCAGAAAGTAACCTGCAAAGACAAGTGTTATATACTTCTGACGAGGTGGGTCTTCTCAAAGTAAAATGCGCCGAACGAAGGTTGAAATCTCTTTCTTCCACAACCGTTTTTGATATATATCCACACCGTTTAAATAGTGAAAATGCAGACAATATCATTGCCCGTTACGATATTGTTGTGGACGGATGCGACAATTACGCTACCCGCTATTTGATAAACGATACTTGCATACGTTTGGGAAAACCGTATGTATATGGAACAATCGGAGAATTTCAAGGTCAAGCAGCCGTATTTAACTACCAAAACAAATTTTCTTATCGGGATATATATCCGGATGAAACATACCTAACCGACCTACCTCGTCCGGAACAAGGCGTTATGGGAGCTATTCCCGGCATTATAGGTTCTATTGAGGCATCCGAAACAATCAAAATCATCACCGGAGCAGGTACTCCTCTGAACGATCGGCTTTTTACGATTGATGCACTTAATATGGACATAAACATCCTGTCGTTCAAAAAATAATCGCAACCATATAACTTTTAACTTTATGCGTTTGATGAGGAACGGCGTTTAACTGTTACTTCGACCTTTTTGCTAATGTTTCAAAATCACATTTACCAACCTGTTATAGGTCTTTTTAGAATTAAGCAATTGATAAACTTACGCTCTACATAAAAGTTTCGTATAAATTATTGCAAAACGGAAAAATTTCTAAATTCAACATATATGTACTGCTACCAAATATATCCAATCTTTCTTCATTCTTCTGGTATCCAAGCATATTTTTACGTTCATAGCATTATGGTTTAAAATTTGACACGCAATTTGACACGTTTTTGACGTACTAAACTGTTCCCAAATGTAGTAATTTGGTGTTTATAATCAAAAATAGTAATAAAAAAGGAGCCACATATTATTGTAACTCCTTGATTTTTCAGCTTGTCGGGGTGAAAGGATTCGAACCTTCGACCCCCTGCTCCCAAAGCAGGTGCGCTAACCGGACTGCGCTACGCCCCGTAAAACGACGGCAAATATACTACTTTTTTTTTTCTTGACAATTCTTTATCGTGCATTTCACTTTATAAAAGAAAAATCTTTATCGCAGCACCTATAACCCTTCGGATAAAACTCTACCGTAACCCTTTCGCACTGAACCTTTTTAAGGTTTAGATGTTTACATAACGTAATAAACATCTTATATATGAAATATTTTTACTGTTTTATTTACTTTACAACAATATTCTTTTTTTCATTAGACCAATTTGTATTAGCAAATACAATTAAAAAACCAGCGTTTTCAGCACGAACAACTACTGCGGTAACCGTCGATAGCATTCAATGCCAACCGGAACTGACCCGCTTTTACATAACACTTCGGTATTTCCCAAACAGTGCCATTACTATCGGAAAAAATATCTTATTAAAAGATTTTTCATCCGGTACTATTTGGAAAGCTATCGATATGGAAGGAGGCGATTTTGACCGGCGCATTATGATTCCCGAAACAGGGGAAAGCAGCATCTTTATTGATTTTCCTGTTGTACCAACGACTGTGAAACATGTTGACTTAATTAATTCTACTCAGGATTTTCCATTTAAAATAATAGACATTTCGCTATCCAACAATATAGCAGCTAAAAAAACAGACGTTTCTCAAAATAAATTTCTAAAAAAATCCGGACAACTACACCCCGACAAAAGTATTATACACGTAGTATTAAACGGTTATCACACTCGATTAAACGTTGATTCCGCTTTGTTAATTCACAAAAACATAATAACCGGAAAGCAAGAGATCATTAAGGAAAAAATAGATTCCGACGGACAATTCATCATTACCATTCCCCAGATTTATCCGGAACAACAAACCATTTTTCTTCCGTGCGGATACATAAATTTATACTCTGAACCCGGAAATGAACTGTTTATTTCTGCGAATATGGAAGATTTGGCTATTCCATACAAGCAACCCGAAGATGCCGAACAAAATTATATTCATTTACAGTACAAGGGCGATGAAGCAATAACGAACAACGATCTAAAAAAAATACGTATAGCTATGTCTCGGCTATTTCCCTCAACACAGATAGAAACACAAGGATTATCGGCCGAACAATATAAACAGACAGTCAAGCAATTAGCATTACGTCAACAATCTGCATTAGACAGTCTGATACAAAAATTACACATTAGCCCCAAAGCGGCTGACATAGCCCAGCTAAATCTTCAATGTTCAATTACCAATCGGTTATTAGATTTAGAATATATACAACATCAACAAGGGAAAACAACTATACTGCCCCTCAACTATTACGATATTGTCTCTTTTCCGTTTGACAATTTTTTATCTTTATCCGCAACAGGATACCCGAATCTGATAGACAAGTTAGAACACTCTCCGATAATGACAAACGGCAAAAAATCTGTTAAAGGAAACGATGTGATAAATGCGTTTAAACGTCTGCATATACCTCTCGCCCCAGATGAACAAGAATTGATTTTGTACTCTTTTTCTATGAAAACGCCTTCCGATACGGCAAGGATAAAAGATTTTCGCAGACGGACAAAAGAATTCAACCAAAAACATCCTGCTATACAATTAGCAGCCCGCGAACAAGCGTTATACGAAAAATACCATAAATCTCTACAACAAACATTCGGCATAAATTCAGATCTTCTCTCGGAGATTTTATATGCCCAACGGGTTGTTTTATCTATAAAATCCTTAGGTAGAGCACTCTCTGAAAAAGAGTTAGCCGCATTCTGCAAGCCTATTACTCAAAAATACATACAAGAATCTATACAGACGGAAAATTTAAAATTTAAGCTAAAATAAAAACAGAATTTCGACATCCGGATTTTATATTCTACCTTTGTGTTTAGAAATCCAAAGTTAAAGAATGAAAGTTTGTATAGCCGAAAAACCGAGCGTAGCCAAAGAAATAGCTGATGTATTGGGTGCAAAAAACCGATACGATGGATATTTTGAAGGTAACGGTTATCAAGTAACATGGACTTTCGGGCATCTATGTACCTTAAAAGAACCTCACGAATACTATCCGCAATGGAAACCGTGGACGCTATCGGTTCTGCCCATGATTCCTTCCCGGTTTGGTATAAAACTCATCGAGAATAAAGGGGTGGAAAAACAATTCGGTATCATCGAAACTTTGATGAATAATGCCGAAAGTATCATAAATTGCGGTGATGCCGGACAAGAGGGCGAATTAATACAACGTTGGGTAATACAAAAAACCGGCAGTAAATGCCCCGTATACAGGTTATGGATTTCATCTTTAACGGAAGAAGCTATCCGCGAAGGATTTCAAAATCTCAAACCCCAAGAAGATTTTTCCAAGTTATATCAAGCCGGTTTATCACGCGCCATAGGCGACTGGTTATTGGGTATGAACGCAACTCGGCTTTATACCTTGAAATACGGGCAAAACCGACAACTTTTATCTATCGGTAGGGTACAAACCCCGACATTAGCCTTAATAGTAAACCGCCAAAAAGAGATAGACAATTTTGTACCGCAGCCTTATTGGGAATTAAAAACGGTTTATCGTAATACAACATTCTCCGTTACCAAAGGACGCTTCTCTTCCGTTGAAGAAGGCGAACAGGCTTTACAATCCGTACTGGGAGCTCCGTTCGAAATAACAGATATTTCAAAGAAACAAGGAAAAGAAGCCCCTCCCCGACTATTCGATTTGACATCATTACAAGTAGAATGCAACAAAAAGTTTGCATTCTCGGCAGAAGATACGTTAAAATTAATACAATCGCTATACGAAAAAAAAGTTACCACCTACCCTCGTGTAGATACAACATTTCTAAGCGATGATATATATC
>JAFUKV010000292.1 GCA_017467745.1 Bacteroidaceae bacterium
TGATACATACGAAGACATTTTTTGTTATTATCCCTGTCGTTTCTGGTAATGTGTTGTCAAGGCATTTATGTATTCCTATGAAAATTCAGGAGGCTATAAAATTGGTGAATGCCGAATGTGCAGTGACAGTAGCTTATTGTTTGGCTAATGAGCAAGTGTTTTTTTGTACGTGCGGAGTTGGATTTGATGCTTTGATTAGTTTGAGTTTTGCTAAAGATAAACGGCGAGGCGGATTGACTTATGTAAAAAAAGTAATAGAATCATATTTGAGGTATAAGCCGGAAACGTACGAGTTAATAAGCGAAGGGGGAGCTATTAGAGAAAAAGCTTTTTTGATTGCTTGCGCCAATACCTCTCAATATGGCAATAATGCTTATATAGCGCCCCATGCCAATATGCAAGACGGTAAAATAGATATAACAGTAATCAAACCTTTTCCGCCTCTTGAAGTCGGAACGTTGGCTATACAGCTGTTTACAAAAACAATTGATAGAAATACGAATATACGAACCTTTGAGAGTTCGAAAATTACAATTGTAAGAGAGCGTCCCGGAGCAATGCACTTGGATGGCGAACCTGTTGAAATGCCGGCAAAAATAGATATAAATTGTGTCTCAGGAGGATTGAAAGTGTTGGTTTCTAATCGTAAACGCAAACCGTCTTTGATTGAACCTATTCAGACTGCTATATTAGATCAAATTGATGGCGTAAAGCAGGAATTAGGGATATGATAAAATGGAATTTTGTGCAGTAATTTATAGCAGAATACCTGTGTTTCCCTATTCGTTATTTTATAACGTCTCCCTGTAAATTAAATTTTATTTCCTGTTTTGGAGAGAATCCTATCTTGACCTCGTATCCGTATGATGTTTTTTGAATGGCGGAAATAGGTTTCTTTGGATATGTAATAACTAAATGCTGAAATAGATTAGCCGGCAAAATATCGAGTAATGCAATGGGAAAGGGGTTTTGTTTTACATTTATCTCTTCCCATGAGCCTTTTGTATTGAAGGAGATTTCGCTGCGGTTGAAAAATTCTACTTTGTATTTTTTGTTTTTTGAGTCGGATGTTATTGAGGTGATAGAATCGAGCGGAAAATATTGTTTTATAAAATTTTGAGATGATTCGGGTAAATCGGTTATTCCTATCTTCTTATTTTGACATGCCGGCATAATGTTCATAAAAATGAAGATAATAAATAATGAGGTGAAAAATAATTTAGTTTTCATTGTTTCTGTTTTATTGCAATATAACGTTTTTAGATGATATTAGTTTGCCGTTCAGCAGAGGGGAGGATAGGAAATTATAAAATAAATAGTAGAACGAAAATCTTAAAAAAATAACTATATTTGCTACCTTAAACGTAATACGGAATTTCAGAAGTAACTTACGAATTAACAGAGAGAAAATAAAATTAAAATATATACCTATGAAATTTATTGTACCAAGTACTGCTCTTTTATCTCATTTGCAGGCAATCAGTAGAGTTATAAACTCTAAAAATACTATGCCTATCCTTGATAATTTCTTGTTTAACCTACGGGGTAATAAGTTGACGATGACAGCGTCTGATCAGGAAACAACTATGATGACTGAAATTGATGTTATTGACGCCGAAGGAGAAGGATTGTTTGCCGTATCTGCAAAAATTTTGCTGGAACCCCTAAAAGAGCTGCCGGATCAGCCTCTTACGTTTGAGATAAATGATAGTAATCTGGAAATATTTTTGTATTTCCAGAATTGAAAATATAATTTTATTGGAGTAAACGGCGATGAATATCCGCGTAAATCAGAGCTTGGCGATGACGCTGTATCTGTAACATTAAGTGCATCCGCTTTGTTGAATGGAATCAATCGTACTCTATTTGCAACCGCAGATGATGAGTTACGCCCTATTATGAATGGAATTTTTATCGATATTCATCCCGAAGATGCTTATTTTGTTGCGTCAGACAGTCATAAGCTGGTACGTTATAAGAACGTAACGGTAAAGGCCGGCATAGAAGCGGCGTTTATTTTGCCTAAAAAACCTGCCAATTTGCTGAAAAATATATTGCCGAAAGAACAAGGCGATGTAACTATTACATTCGATAATCGCAATGCGCGGTTTACGCTGTCTAATTTCGTCCTGAATTGTCGCCTTATAGAAGGACGTTATCCTAATTATGCCTCAGTAATACCGCAAAATAATCCGAACCGTCTTATTATAGATCGTTCTTTGTTTACGAATGTGTTGCGCCGTGTTTCGGTATTTTCAAGCCAGTCCAGCAATTTGGTCAAATTGCAGCTCAGCAATAATATGGTCGTAGTTTCTGCGCAAGATATAGATTATTCTACTTCGGCAGAAGAAAGTATTACGTGCAGTTATGATGGCGATGAAATGAGTATAGGTTTTAAATCTACATTCTTGGTTGAAGTGTTAAATAACATCGTATCGCAAGAAGTTTCTATCGAATTGTCAGACCCCTCTCGGGCTGGGTTGATATTGCCGATGGAGAATCAACCGGACGAAGATTTGCTTATGTTGTTAATGCCTATGATGTTAAATGATTTTTAATGTCAGTATAAATAAAAAAGGAGCATGCAATTGAATTTAAGAAACCCGTTGGTGTTTTTCGATTTGGAAACAACGGGCATTAATATTGTGGCAGACCGGATTGTTGAGATATGTTATTTGAAAATAAATATTGATGGTTCGGAGGTTGCTAAAACAATACGGATTAATCCCGAGCGTCATATTCCGGAAGAGGCTACCCGTGTACATGGAATTAGTGATGCGGATGTTGCTGATTGTCCTACATTCAAGCAAGTGGCTCAGTCGCTGGCTAATGAGATAGAAGGCTGCGATTTAGCCGGTTTTAATTCTAATCGTTTTGATATACCGTTGCTGGTTGAAGAATTTTTACGGGCTGGTGTCGATATAGATTTGACCAAACGTAAAATGATTGACGTTCAAACGATATTTCATAAAAAAGAACAACGGACACTGTCGGCTGCATATAAATTTTATTGCGGGCTTGATTTGGATAATGCGCATTCTGCCGAAGCCGATACTCGAGCTACGTATGAGGTTTTAAAGGCTCAATTAGATCGTTATCCGGATTTAGAAAACGATATGGCTATGTTATCGGAATATTCGTCGCATAATCGGAATGTCGATTTTGCGGGGCGTTTTATCTATGACGAAAACGGTGTTGAAGTTTTTAATTTCGGTAAATACAAGGGGCGTTCCGTAGTTGAAGTTTTGCGTACGGATACGGGTTATTACGGATGGATTATGCAAGGAGACTTTGCTTTGGATACGAAGAATGTTTTGACTCGTATCAGGTTGCGGGAATTTAATAAATAATACGAAGGCATAGCGTAATGATGAAAGGCAAAAAAATAGTATTGGGCATTACCGGAAGTATTGCAGCTTATAAAGCGGCTTATTTAGTACGTGCTTTAATAAAGAAAGGCGCGGAGGTACAAGTGGTAATGACTCCGTCTGCCAAAGAATTTATAACGCCTGTTACGATGTCGGCATTGACAGGAAAACCGGTTGTGAGCGAGTTTTTTGCGGCAAATGACGGCACGTGGCATAGCCATGTCGATTTAGGTCTTTGGGCGGATGCGATGATTGTAGCGCCGGCTTCTGCCAATACATTGGGGAAGATGGCAAATGGAGTGGCCGATAACATGTTGGTAACTTGTTATTTGTCTTGTAAAGCTCCTGTGTTTATCGCTCCGGCTATGGATTTGGATATGTTTGCCCATCCTTCTACACAACGTAATCTTGGTTTGTTGAAATCGTACGGAAATCATATTATAGAGCCGGCGGAAGGGGAACTTGCCAGCCATTTGCAGGGAAAAGGGCGGATGGAAGAGCCGGATCGTATTGTTGAAATAGTAGAAGCGTTTTTTGCAAAAAAACAGGTTTTGCAAAAAAAAAAGATAATCATAACAGCCGGACCGACTTTTGAAAAGATAGATCCGGTACGTTTTATCGGAAATTACTCGTCCGGTAAAATGGGGTTTGCATTGGCCGAAGTCTGTGCCGAACGAGGAGCAGAGGTGGTGTTGATTGCGGGGCCGGTATCGTTAAAAACCAGTCATCCTGCCATTCATCGTATAAATGTAGAGTCTGCTCGTGAGATGTTTGATGTGGCTTCTCGTCTATATCCCGAAGCCGATGCGGCTATTATGTGTGCGGCAGTGGCCGATTATCGGCCTCAGGTTTGCGCAGATAAAAAGATAAAGCGGAGTGTGGGCGATATGGTTTTGACATTGGTTCCTAATCCTGATATAGCGGCTGCGCTCGGAAAAATAAAACGTCCGGAACAGTTATTGGTGGGCTTTGCTCTCGAAACAGACAATGAAGAGCAAAATGCGCTTTCTAAGATGCAAAGAAAAAACCTCGATTTTATTGTTCTAAATTCGTTACAAGAGCCCGGAGCGGGATTCCGTTGCGATACGAACCGTATAACGATAATTGACCGGGAAGGTAAAAAACAACAGTTCGATTTAAAATCAAAGAAAGAGGTTGCCGGCGATATTGTCGATAAGTTGATAGAAAAATTTCGTTTGTAATTGGTTGATAATCGCTTATGTTGCAGAAATTATATATCCGAAATTATGCGTTGATAGATAGTCTGGAAATAGATTTTCATAAAGGGTTATCTGTTATTACGGGCGAGACCGGTGCGGGCAAGTCTATTATTTTGGGTGCTATCGGACTGATTCTGGGGCAGCGGGCAGAAACGAAGTTTGTAAAAAGCGGTGCTTTACGTTGTTTGATAGAAGGTACGTTTGATATTTCCGCTTATGGATTGCAGCCTTTTTTTGACGAAAATGATCTCGATTATGATGACGGTGTTTGTTTGATGCGCCGAGAACTGACGGAAACAGGAAAATCTCGTGCCTTTATTAACGATACGCCGGTTACGTTAACCCAAATGAAAGAACTTGGAGGTCGGCTTCTGGATATTCATTCGCAACACCAGAATCTGCTTTTGGGGGATAATCGTTTTCAGTTGAATGTGTTGGATGTTCTATCGGGAGACGAAGCCGTTTTATCCGAATATAAAATAGCATTTGCAGAGTATAAGCGATTGTCTCGGCAATTGGAAATGTTGAAAGAGCAAACCTCCAAGTTTCGCCAAGAAGAAGATTATATTCGTTTTCAATATCAGCAGCTTCAAGACGCCTCTCTTCAAGAGGATGAATTGGAAAGTCTGGAAGAAGAACTACACACATTGACGCACGCCGAAGATATTAAAATCTCGCTTCTTTCGGTGCGAGAAGCGTTGATAGGTGAGGATAGAGGTTTATTGAATGTTTTGAAAGAATCTGCTGATAAATTATCTGCTTTGACCCGTATTTATCCGAAAATTACAGAGTTGGCAGAGCGGATGCAGTCGGATATTATAGATTTGAAGGATATTGCGACCGAAGTAGATAATGCGCAGGAACGAATAACATTTGATTCGGAACGCTCTGCTTATGTGCAGGAGCGTTTGGATACTCTTTATGGCTTATTGCAAAAACATCGTCTGAATACGGTAACAGAACTGTTAGACTTACAACGGCAATGGGGAGAGAGATTATCGTTGATAGATGATTCGGATAATCGTATCGGCGAATGTGAAAAAGCCCTTTCTCAACAACGAAAAAAAGTAGAAACGCTGGCGGAACAACTTTCTGCCTTGCGTCGTGAAGCGTCGTTGGAACTACAAAGTAAATTGACGGAATTGGTGCGTCCCTTAGGAATGCCGAATATTAGGTTCGAGGTATCGTTTATGCCAAAGCCGTTTGACGAATCGGGTGCGGAATATATACAATTTATGTTTTCTGCCAATAAAAACCAATCGTTACAGCCTGTTGCGGAAATAGCTTCGGGTGGAGAAATATCTCGTTTGATGCTTTGTGTAAAGGCTTTGATTGCAGGCAGAGTGGCTTTACCTACTATTATTTTCGATGAAATAGATACGGGTGTTTCAGGAGAAATGGCCGATAAGATGGGGGATATTATGCGTGGTATGTCTCAGTATATGCAGGTAATTGCAATAACTCATTTGCCGCAAGTTACGGTAAAAGGCAATACGCATTATAAAGTTTATAAAGAAGATAATGACGAAAGTACGGTTACAAATATCGTAGAATTGTCTGAAAATCAAAGAATAGAAGAAATAGCCAGAATGTTGAGCGGTTCGGAGATGACGGCTGCTGCATTAGACAATGCACGCGCGTTGTTGAAAAATGTATATCAAAAAACGAAAGATGGAAAAAAATGAAATGATCTTCGGGATTCGTGCTGTTATTGAAGCGGTACAGGCCGGAAAGGAAATAGATAAAATACTTGTAAAAAAAGAGTTGCAGGGCGATTTGGCGAAAGAGTTGTTCTCTGTTTTAAGAGGAACGGGCATTGTGATGCAAAAAGTTCCTGTTGAACGGTTGAATCGTATAACTCGAAAAAATCATCAAGGGGTAATTGCGTTTATCTCTTCTATAACATATCAATCCTTAGAAAATCTGATTCCCGGTTTATATGAAGAGGGGAAGACGCCGTTATTGGTCGTTCTTGATGGAATAACCGATGTTCGTAATTTCGGTGCGATAGCTCGTACATGTGAGTGTGCGGGGGTAGATGCCATTGTTATCCCTCAACGTGGCAGTGTTTCTGTAAATGCCGATGCTATAAAGACTTCGGCCGGTGCTTTACATACCTTACCCGTTTGCAGAGAACGTAACTTACATGAGGCTCTCCGTTTTTTACGAAATAGTGGAATACGGTTAGTAGCCGCTACTGAAAAGGCTGTTATCAATTATACTGAGTTTTCATATACCGAACCGACGGCAATTATTTTGGGTGCGGAAGATGAAGGGATTTCGACGGATAGTTTAAAAGTATGTGATGACATGGTGAAGATACCGCAATTCGGCACAATCGGATCGCTAAACGTTTCGGTTGCAGCTGGTGTTATGATATACGAGGCTGTTCGTCAACGGATGAACTGATTGAAGCCTGATAATTAATTTGCTTTGCAGAGAGAATTCTGTTAAGCGATAAAATAAAAACGTAAGCCCCCTATAAATCGTACAATTGTTTATAGAGGGTTTTGCTGTAAGACAATATATCACCATTTATCTTTTCGGATTTTTTTAGATTGGATGCAGATTATTTAAGAGAATAAATAATTAGCGTCAAAAATTAAAAAAACGCCGAAAATGTTTTTTTATGATTTATTTACGGCGTTTTTAGGCAGTTATGAATTTGGTGACCCCAGCAGGACTCAAACCTGCGACCTTCAGAACCGGAATCTGACGTTCTATTCACTAAACTATGGGGCCGAATGCTGTGCAAAAGTAAGAAATATTTATAACTTTGCAATAACATTGAGCCTTTAATTTATTGCATTTGCTTATGAATGTCAGAATGGAAGAGAGTTGGAAAGCACAGCTCCAAAGTGAATTTGAACAAGATTATTTTTATAATCTGGTAAATTTTGTTCGTTCCGAGTATGCCACAACAACGGTGTATCCGGCAGGTAGTCAAATTTTTCGGGCGTTCGATCTTTCTCCGTTCGACTCGACGAAAGTAGTTATTCTGGGGCAAGACCCTTATCATGAGCCGCATCAGGCGCATGGACTTTGCTTTTCTGTCGATAAAGGTGTACAGTTTCCCCCTTCGTTACAAAATATATATAAGGAGATTCGCGATGATATCGGTACAGTAGTTTCTTCGCAAGGCGATTTAAGCGATTGGGCGCGGCAAGGTGTATTGTTGCTCAACGCGACGCTTACGGTTAGGGCGCACCAAGCTGGTTCTCATCAGAATAAAGGGTGGGAACAATTTACAGATGCTGTAATTCATAGGTTGGCAGAGCAGCGAGAACATATTGTGTTTATTTTGTGGGGAGCTTATGCGCAACGTAAGGGAGCGTTTATTAATAAGAGTAAACATCTTGTGTTGCAGTCGCCGCATCCGTCTCCGTTGTCTGCTCATCGGGGTTTTTTCGGGAATAAGCATTTCAGCACGGCGAACCGTTATTTGCAGGAACATGGAATGAGTCCGATAGTATGGTAACTATTAATTAGATTAGGATATGAGTTTTGATGTAAATGAGCGAGTGGAGAAAGCCGAACAATTATTTCGGTCAGGGTATAATTGTTGTCAGTCGGTATTTCTGGCATATTCAGATTTATATCAAGTAGACCGGACGTTAGCGGCCACTTTATCCGCCCCGTTAGGAGGGGGAATGGGTCGTTTAAGAGAAGTATGCGGCACGGTGAGCGGTATGTCTTTGTTGGCCGGATTGCAATATCCTGCGCCAGATGCAGCGACAACACCGGATGCGAAAACGGCGAAAACGAAATTATATACGGTTGTGCAGGAACTGGCAGAAAAATTCCGTTCGGAAAATGGAGCTATCGTTTGTCGTGATTTGTTGGGATTGGCGCAGCAGAAAGACGAGCCTACACCATCGGAAAGAACAGAGGCGTACTATAAACGTCGTCCGTGTGTGGAATACGTTAAAATAGCCGCTCGTATTTTCGGAGAAAAGTTGCAAAAAGAAATTCAAGAAAAACAATAAATATAATTGAGATGAAAAAGTTTTTTGTATTAATGGCGGTTGCCTGTGTGGGGAGCGGTAGTATGGCTGTTGCTCAGAATGACAATGAAGGGTATAAATTCACAGATCAAAAGATCTTGAAATATACTCCGGTACAAAATCAAGCCAGTTCGGGTACGTGCTGGAGTTTTTCCGGTGCAGCTTTTTTAGAGAGCGAGATTCTTCGATTGAAAGGAGAGGAAGTAAATCTTTCTGAAATGTATATCGTTCGTTGCGCATTGTTAGATAAAGCTGAAAAGTTTGTCCGTATGCATGGTAAAGTAAATTTCTCGGCAGGAGGAGCTACACATGATGTTACGAACGTATTTAAGAAATACGGAGCATTGCCCGAAGAAGTGTATACCGGATTGAATTATGGTACTACTTCACATCGACATGCTGAATTGGAAAAAGTGTTGGAAGGTTATATGAACGGGATCATCGAAAATCCGAATAAAAAACTTTCAACTGCATGGAAAGCCGGATTTGAAGGTATTTTAGATGCTTATCTCGGTAAAGTACCCGAAACATTTACATATAAAGGAAAAGAGTATACGCCGATGTCGTTTGCTGAATCTTTGGGTTTGAATATGGACGATTATGTTTCGTTTACTTCATTTACACATCACCCGTTTTATGAACAATTTGCTGTGGAAGTTCCCGATAATTGGGCATGGGGACTGTCTTATAACGTTCCTATCGACGAATTTGCCGAATTGTTCAGCAATGCCATCGATAAAGGCTTTACTATTTATTGGGCTTCGGACGTGAGCGAAAAAGGCTTTGCGTATAATAGAGGTTTTGCCGTTATTCCCGATGCGGATGTAACAATTATGAACGACTCTGAAAAGGCTCGTTGGACGGCTTTGACCGAAAGCGAAAAACAAAAAGAGTTGTATAAGTTAGACAAACCCGGAGCAGAAAAGAAAATTACGCAAGAGTTGCGTCAGGAAGCGTTCGATAATTATGAAACAACCGATGATCATGGTATGCAAATTGTCGGAACAGCTACCGATCAAATAGGCAATAAATATTATAAAGTAAAAAACTCTTGGGGTACGGAACAAATTTACGGCGGATTCTTTTATGCGTCAGAGCCTTTTGTTTTGTATAAAACTACCAATATGGTTATTCATAAAGATGCTGTTCCTAAAAGCATACTGAAAAAATTGGCAGATAAAGCAAAAAAAACTAATCCGTTCGAATAAGAATTAAGAATATAATTTATATATTTGTCGTGTAGTACGTTCTAGTAGTTAAACAATAATTATTAGTAAGCCCTCTATAAACGATTAAATAATTTATAGAGGGCTTTGTGTAAGGTAGTATTAGCTACGATAATATGAACTATATTAGGGAAAAGGGTCTGGTTAATAAAGTTCTAACCAGACCTTTTTATTCTTCTTTATTCTTCAAATGAAATATTCATTTGTTCAAAGTCGAGCGTAACGTATTTAAAGCGGTAGAGGAAATCGTTTCCAATGAGGCCATCATTAGGCATTTGCTGGAATCCCGGAATAATTTGTGTAAATACATCTATCGGGCCTATGTCCGTTTTTCGATTATTTATATCTATGTAGAAATGTTTTAAGTCGAAAACCGTATAGTATTGAGAGCCGCCTATTCCCGCTAATTCACGTTGATCCGGATTGGCGTTTGTTATAATGTACGGTTCGTTGTCTCGATAGTATTTTTCTGTCAGCCATGAGGAAGACGCTCCGCTATCTAAAACAAACGTCAGCGGTTTATTTTCACTGTATAGCCTGATGAAGGGGCATCCTCCTGCCGATAACATATTGGTTGTCTGTTTTTCTTTCGCAGAACTTGAAATTTCTATTATTTGTTCGTCTCGACATATTCGAATGTGTTTCAATGCAGATATGACGGGGAATCCGATAACCATTTCTATTGGTTTTATCTGTTTATTTTCCGGATGTTCAATTGGTTCGATAATGACAAATGGAATATTATTTAAAGTAATGTCTCCTATTTTTATTTTTTCTGCAAGAGCGATTCGGGTAAATCCTGCATCATTTACCGTACCGTTTATTTGTATAGAGTCATTTAATAACTTCATTTTCATTTGTTGCGCTATGCGAGAAGATACGACATTCATTGTCGCGCCTGTATCAAAAAGGGCGAGAGTTTCTTTCTTGTTGCTTTTTACCGATATGAAGATGCTTTTTTCTGTATATTCAATGGGAATTTGATTTTTGTCATGTTTCTTGTTTATCGTGATAGCTGGATAGGCATAACTGTACAATTCCGCCATTTTGAGACGGTTTATTTCTTCTATCATTTCTCTGTGTTCTCTATAATTCAGATCTTTTAAAAGTGTATTATAGGTATTTATAGCTTCTGTACGATTTTTTAGTTGTTTATGATTCTCTGCTTTTAGCATTGTCATAACATAGCGGGTATCAAAGTCTATTGATTTATCTTGTATGATAGTGTTTATTATTTGATTTGAGGCGTTGTACCGCATGGAGTGATGTAACGCTATGGCTTGTCCGATGTTATAAACGGAAGAATTGGCTGCGTTTTTGTGATTGGAGAGAGTCTCTATTAATCCGAAGTAATCTTCGGTATTGATGAGTTTTTCTATTTGCTCATCTGTTGTTTGGGCTATTGTTACATGAAAATACAGCGGAATGGTTATCAATATGATAATTTGTTTAATCATTATTTGATGTCTTTGGGTTTTGACAGTAAATATAATAAATTTTTGCCGGTATAAGGTGTTTGTGTATTGATACAAAAAAAGCTCCTGAATTCAGGAGCTTTTTATATGAATAGAGTGATAGTTATTACATCATGCCACCCATTCCGCCCATACCGGGACCTCCGGCGTTAGGAGCAGGAGTTTCTTCTTTCTTGTCGGCGATAACGCATTCTGTGGTCAAGAACATGCCGGCAATAGAAGCAGCATTTTCCAAAGCTACACGTGTAACCTTAGCGGGGTCGATAACACCAGCTGCGAAGAAGTTTTCGTATTCGTCTTTGCGAGCGTTGTAACCGAAGTCTTCTTTGCCTTCTTTTACTTTTTGTACAATAACGGCTCCTTCTTTTCCGGCGTTTGCAACGATTTGACGTAAGGGTTCTTCAATAGCGCGTTTTACTATTTCGATACCGGTAGTTTCGTCTTCGTTTTCGCCTTTGATATTTTCGAGAGCGTCGATGCAACGGATGTAAGCTACACCACCGCCCGGTACAATACCTTCGGCAATAGCGGCGCGAGTTGCGCTCAAAGCATCGTCAACACGGTCTTTCTTTTCTTTCATTTCAACCTCAGAAGGAGCTCCGATATAAAGAACTGCAACACCGCCTGCCATTTTTGCCAAACGTTCTTGCAATTTTTCTTTATCGTAGTCAGATTTGGTAGTTTCCATCTGAGCCTTGATTTGGTTGATGCGTGCTTGGATAGCATCTTTGTCTCCTGCACCGTTAACAATAGTCGTGTTATCTTTATTTACGGTAACTTTTTCAGCCGTACCTAACATTTCCATTGTAGCGCCTTCCAATTTCAAACCTTTGTCTTCTGAAACAACGGTTCCACCGGTTAGGATGGCGATGTCTTCCAACATTTCTTTACGACGGTCGCCGAAGCCTGGAGCTTTAACAGCGCAGATTTTCAGAGAGCCGCGCAAACGGTTTACAACCAATGTAGCCAATGCTTCGCTGTCAACGTCTTCTGCAATAATCAACAGAGGACGGCCTGATTGTGCAGCCGGTTCCAAGATAGGAAGCATTTCTTTGAGAGAAGAGATTTTTTTATCGTAAATCAGGATATACGGATTTTCCATTTCGCATTCCATTTTTTCAGTATCGGTTACGAAATACGGAGAAATATATCCTCTGTCGAATTGCATACCTTCAACAACATCAACGGTTGTGTCAGTACCTTTGGCAGCTTCTACGGTAATAACGCCTTCTTTTTTTACTTTGCCCATAGCCTCAGCAATAAGAGCGCCGATTTCGCTGTCGTTGTTAGCGGAAATGCGTGCAACAGATTCGATTTTAGCGATGTCGTCGCCTACTTCTTGAGCTTGTTTTGCGATACCTTCAACAACTACTGCAACGGCTTTGTCGATACCGCGTTTCAAATCCATCGGATTAGCTCCGGCAGCAACGTTTTTCAAACCTACGGTAATGATAGATTGTGCTAATACAGTAGCGGTGGTTGTTCCGTCTCCTGCATCGTCGCCGGTTTTAGAAGCAACTTCTTTAACCAATTGTGCACCCATGTTCTGGAAAGAGTCTTCCAATTCTATTTCTTTTGCTACTGTAACGCCGTCTTTGGTAATATGGGGAGCGCCGAAACGTTTGTCGATAATAACATTACGACCTTTCGGGCCTAAGGTTACTTTTACTGCATTAGCCAATGCGTCAACACCTTTTTTCAGTTCGTCGCGAGCATCGAGATTAAACTTAATTTCTTTTGCCATGATATAAATAATTTTTTTGATTAAACGAGATTAGATAATTGCTAAAATGTCTGATTGACGCATAATGAGATAAGTTGTTCCGTCCAATTCGATTTCTGTACCGGCATATTTGCCATACAATACATCATCTCCTTTTTTTACAACCATTTCTTCATCTTTTGTTCCGTTTCCTGTTGCAATTACTTCACCTTTTAGCGGTTTTTCTTTTGCCGAATCGGGAATGATAATTCCGCTCAATGTTTTTTCTTCTGCTGCTGCAGGTTTAACCAATACTCTGTCAGCTAATGGTTTAATGTTCATTGTTGTTATTAGTTTATATAATTAATAATTTATACTTTAATTCGAACAACTTTTACGTTGAATCGTTCACATATAGATATAGCGAATTTCGTGCCAATTCAAATTTTTAGTGAATTTCTGCCAAAAAGACAGATTAATGCGTCATATATTGTTAATGATGCTGACACTATTTCCCATACACGAGTAGTGTATCAAGTTGTCTTAAAACCGGAGAAGAGAATTTTTTATTTTTAGCTAAGTCTAAAACAATTGAAATAGGCTTTTGTTACTATAATACATATTTTAAACGAACAGATGATGAAAATGAAAAATTTATTATTAGTTATATCTATTATGGGAAGCGAAGTTTTTCAGGCAATTGCATGTACAGGAATTGCGTTAACATCTAAGGATGGCAGTTATGTACAGTCTCGTACCATCGAATGGGCGAAGGGGGTATTGCAGAGCGAATATGTTGTTATTCCGCGAGGAGAACGTTTGACGTCTTATACGCCCACTGGAACTAATGGTGTGTCTTTTTCCGCTAAATATGGAGTTGTCGGGTTATCTGTGGTGCAAAAGGAGTTTATTGCAGAAGGGATTAATAGCGCAGGACTTTCGGCCGGATTATTCTTTTTTCCGTATTACGGCAGTTATTTACCGTATGATTCATCTCAAAATGAAAATACTCTCGCCGATTTACAGGTAACGACGTGGATGTTGGCGCAATTTGAATCTATTGATGAAGTAAAGGCTGCGATATCTTCGGTACGTATTGTCGGTTTAGAAAAATCTGCGGTAGTTCATTGGCGTATCGGAGAACCCTCCGGTCGGCAAGTTGTTCTTGAAATTGTGAATGGTCAACCTCATTTTTATGAAAATAAAGTGGGTGTATTGACAAATGCTCCCGGGTTTGAGTGGCAGGTTACTAATTTGAACAATTATGTAAATCTTTTTCCCGGAGATGCTTCCGAGCAAGAGTTGTCGGATATTACTTTACGTCCTATCGGAGGAAATTCAGGATTCTTGGGAATACCGGGCGATGCTACACCTCCTTCTCGGTTTGTACGGGCGGCTTTTTATCGGGCTACAGCACCGCAAAAAGCTAATGCTTTTGAGACGGTACAGTTATGTTTCCATTTGCTCAATAATTTCGATATTCCGATCGGGATAGAGCATCCCAGAGGAGAGTCTCCCGATATACCGAGCGCAACGCAATGGACGTCGGCTATTGATTTGACTAATCGTCGGGTTTATTATAAGACGGCTTATAATAACCATATTCGCTGTATTGATCTTGCAGAGATAGATTTCGATAAAGTGAAATACCAGTCACATCCTTTGGATAAAATACAAAAGCAACCTATTGAAAAAATAGTTGTAGAGAATTAACTCGGGTTTATACTTTTCTTATAGATCAAAATCGGTGGCCTGTTTATATTGTCATTACAAAAAAAATAACCGCCTTAGTCATAAAAAGCTAAGGCGGTTATTGGTTATTTGATTAATTCTAATCCTTTTTTAATGGATTATTTTAATTTTTTCTACTCTACGAATGCTTTTATTTAATTCTTTTACACGGATATTTTAACAACCGAACCGTGTCCCAAGAATCCGATATATCCTTTTTCGTTGAATAGACCCAGATATTCGCGATGGTTAGTTGTTCCGTTTTTCTTTAATGTCGCCGTCAACTCTACGAATGTTTTTATTTAATTCTTTTACACGAATGTTTCTAAACTTAACAACCGAACCATGTCCCAAGAATCCGATATGTCCTTTTTCGTTGAATAGACCCGGATGTTCGCGATGGTCAGGTGTTCCGTTTTTCGTAGCTTCTTTAATGTCGCCGTCAACAATAACGTTTCCGTTCAAAGTTATCTTGATGTGGTTGCCATCGGCAATAACTTCTTGGTAGTTCCATTCTCCAACAGGTTTCAAGAATCCGCGTTTTGCGGGGATAATACCGTATACAGATCCGTGATATTGATACGGAGCCAAGTTTTTGTAAACTTCGTGTTCGCTATCGAGAATTTGCAATTCCATACCAACATAAGCAGCATCGCCTTCTAACGGGGTACGAATACCCAAACCATTGTTAGCGGCAGGCGTTAATTGGAATTCAAAGCGATATACGAAATTGTCAAATTCGTCTTTTGTATAGAGGTTTCCTCCACCGCCATTTTGAGGATAGAGTACAATGCAACCGTCTTCGGTAACATAATCTTTGGTGTTACCTGTCCATTGGTGCATGTTTGTACCATCAAATAAAATGCGGAATCCTTCTTTTTCTTCTTCTTTTGAAAGTTTAAACGGTTCAGCACGTTTTAATTCTTTGATATAAATGTCTCGGAATGATACTTTGCTACCGTGAGCTTGCAACTCGATTTGTTCTATCGGGAAGATAGATTGGTTTCTATCCCAGTAGTTTTCGAGTATAACATTCTTCACAACCAATTCGCCGTTTAAGTACACTGTTACACGGTCTCCTACCATTTTGATGTAGAAGCTGTTCCATTGTCCCAATTTGTTATCGGCTACTTTTAACGGAGTGCTTTGGTTTTTCTGGTTGTTGTACAAACCGCCTGAACCTACTTGTGCTCCTACATTTACACGGGCGGTATCCCAGATTTGCACTTGCGGAGTACCACGCAGATAAAGACCTGCATCGGCTTCGGGGCCGGCCGGATCTAACATCCAGTCAATGTACATTTCAAAATCTCCGTATTGTTTAACGGTACATAAGTTGTCAAAGCTATCGCCATGATAAACAATGCATCCGTCTTCTACTTTCCAGTTTTTATTCATCAATTCGTCAGCTTTGGCCTGAGCTTTGGCTAATTGAGCTTTCGTCATTTTGGCACGAGCAATCGGATTCTGAACCAAACCTTTCCATCCGGTTAAATCTTTTCCGTTGAAAATAGATACGAAGCCGTCTTCTTTCGGCATTTCCGCCAAGTGCTTTTGGATAGCTTTTTTCTGATATTCGCTGTCTTGACCGCTGAGGCGTTCTATTACCTTGTTCAACAATGCAGTAACTTCTTCTCCATAATAAGCCTTGTTATTTAAAGCAATATTCATAACAGCTTGACAAGCGGCTTGTTGAAGCGGTTTTTCATCTAAGAATTTACCTGCGTAAATCAATCCTAAGAAAGTATTGGTTCCTTGAATTTGTTTAAGAATTTCAATCTTTTCGCGGTCAGCAGTTTTGCTGTTAGCCATAGCAACTTCCATTGCATTACGCAAGAAGATAAGACGGTTTTCATTTGATAAACCGGAATTTTTGATTTTATTGATGAGCGCTACCAAAGCTTGACAGGTATAATATTCATCTTCGTCCGATTTGCTAATGGCGTATAATATATCGGCGACTTCAAAGCCGTTCCAATCTAATAGAGCACCGAACGCTTCTTTTTTTTGTGCTTCGTTGTTACTTTTGAATCCTTCTACAATTTGAGCAAGAGCTTTTTCTTCTCCAATTCCGGCTAATACATTGTAGTAGAGTGCTTTTTTGCCGGATTTTGCCATTTGAGCCTCAATAATTTGATATTGTTTATCTTTCGGTTGAGAAGATAACGCAGCGATAATAGCTTTCTGTATAGAGGGAACCGCCATCTTATCCGCTTTTTCGAGCGATGTGTAAAGTTGAGCGAGTTCTTTTTCTGTAACTACATTTTGTAATGCATTATAAGCAGCCTTTTGTACATCACCGCTGGCGGAAGTCAATTCATATATTTTAGAGAAATAAGCGTCTGCTTTACGGTTTGACAATAATTCGATGCAGGCGATTTTACCTTCGTCCGTATTAGCTGTTCCGATAGCGTTTGCGACGGCAGGACAGATATTGCCGTTGAATGAATTCAACGCTTCTTTTCCTAATGCGATTTTATCAAGATCAGCACTCGTTAATAATTCTACCAAAGCGGGAATAGCTTCGTCTCCACCTATTTTTACGGCAGCCCAAGCTGCTGCGGAGGCAATATCGTTATTTTCGTTTTGGATGTAGGGAAGAACCGTTGCCAATGTCGTTTGTTGGCGGCGAACTCCTAACCAATTCAGAATGTCTATTTTTACTTCGGTATCGGCTTTTGCAAGGACTTTTATAATTTCGTCCGTTGCATCATCTCCGGCATATAAAAGAGCGGCGTTGCGATATTCACGGCACGGGCTTTTCAGTGCTTTTACAACTTCTTTTGCCGATTTTTCGGGATTTGCTGCCATGATGATTTCAAGAGCGGCTATTGTAGATTGTCCTGCTTTTGCTTTTTGTGCTTTTTTAGACAAATTGCTGGCTTCTTTCAAAGCTGTTTTGGTGTCTCCGCTTGCTGCGATGTTTTTGATAAGCGTAATGTATGCTTCGTTTGCTCCGGTCGGTTCCATTGTGTAGTTGGTTGCGGCGGCTTTTTTTGCGAGAGTTGCCAAAGACGCTTTGCTTCCGCAGCGGCTGATTGCATACAATAAATCTTTTTCAGTGTTTGCATTTAATCCCGATTGAGACAGCATTTCTAACAATATAGGTTCTGCTGCGGCTATTTTAGCCGTACCTACGGCATTGATAATATCGTTTTGCGTATCTGCCGTAGAGGCTTTCAATGCTGATACTAATGCGTCTTGCGCTGCGGGAGTATTGATGTTTGCCAATGCGCGAGCGGCTGGTCCGGCAACATTTTTATCTGTTAGGTATTTTGCCAGTGAAGGTACGCTGGCATCCGTTCCTATGATTTGCAATTGGCGTATGACGAAAGCAAGAGGTTCGCGGCCTTTGTTTTGCGCTTGCGCCAATACCTTTATATACGCTTGTTCTACTTTATTTTTTTCGGCTTCTCTACCGGGAACGGCAACATAATCGGTAAGCCCTGTTAATGCGTAATCAATTTGAGCATTGCTTTCTTTGCCGGGAGGATTCATCATCCCCATCAATAGGTTTATGCCTTCTTCTCCGGTAGAAGCGATGTCTTTAATGATTGTGTTGAATTTTGCTTGATTCTGAGCCGGTAATTGAGCTAATGCGTCTATTATTTTAGTTTTTACCGTACGATTGGGGTCGGTTTGAGCCATTAAAACCGAGAAGCACAGTAAAAAAGCACTTATTGATAATAATATTTTTTTCATTTACACGTGATTTTATAGGTTAGATATTCCAAGGAGCCCGCATCGGTTGGTCTATTAATCGGTTAGCGGCTTCGTCGTTGATGAATTGTTGTGCAACGGGATCGTAATGAAGTTCTTTGCGATTCAGACGCAAAGCAACCAAGCCCATATTTACAATTGTACAAGAACGGTGTCCGTTTTGTTCGTTCAACGCGAATTTTTGGCGATTTTTCACGCATTCTACGAAATCGGTATTTTGGGGTTCCGGTTCGGGATAATCAGCTAATTTCTTTTCCCAGTTCGGAATATCGCATACGAAGTTTTTGTAAACTTTTCCTTTCGGACCTTCTATGTACGGTGTGTTCGGATCTCCGAAATCTCCACCCCATAAAACAATCTGGCAACCATCTTCGTATGTGTACGTGATAGATCTCCATGTACCCACAGCTTCGGGGTTTTGTTGAGGAGCATCTACTTCTACTTTGATAGGGCTGGTGTTATCTTTCCCTAAGAAATACTGTACAGGATCGATATAGTGTTGTCCCATATCACCTAATCCGCCTCCGTCATAATCCCAGTATCCTCTGAAATTTTGGTGTACACGGTGTGCGTTGTATGGTTTGTAGGGAGCCGGGCCTAACCACATATCGTAATCGAGTTCAGCCGGAACGGGTTGCGGTTCAAGATGTTCTTTTCCTACCCAGAAGAATTTCCAGTCGAAACCGGTGTGTTTGCTAATGGTTACTTTCAAAGGCCATCCTAACATACCGCTTTGAACTAATTTTTTCAATGGTTTTACGGGCGTTCCTAAACCGTAAAAATTGTCGGCAAAACGGAACCATGTATTTAAGCGGAAAACACGTCCGTATTGTTTTACGGCTTCGGCTACACGTTTTCCTTCACCGATGGTACGAGTCATCGGTTTTTCGCACCAAATGTCTTTTCCTGCTTTTGCAGCTTCAACAGACATGATGCCGTGCCAATGGGGCGGGGTTGCAATGTGTACGATGTCGACGTTTTTATCGAGAATAAGATCGCGAAAATCAGAATATTCCGCAATTTTTTCCGGTACTAATGCTTGTCCTAATGCGAGATGTTTTTTGTCAACATCGCATACTGCGACCAAGCGTGTTCCTGCATAGTTTACGTGGCCGCGTCCCATACCGCCGCAACCGATAATGCCTTTGGTCAATTGATCACTCGGTGCTATATATCCGGCACCTAAGACGTGTCGAGGCACTACTGAAAAAGCGGCAATACCTCCTAATGATTTGAGAAAAGTTCGTCTATTTGTTCCCATAGTAAATATAAAAAGTGAAATATTTATTTAGCGTTTGTCTATTTACGTTTTATTTGGCTTAGGTTTTCTTTACTTTGTGTTTTCATATTTTTTAAAACCGTGCTAAGTTCGTTAAAATATAGGAATAGTAAAAACAATTCTTCTGGTTTTTTGTTGATTTTAATAATAATTTGCAAGGGTAGGCGTTTGTTTGCATAAATGAGTCGTGTGAATTTGATTCTCAACAAAAAGAGCTGTGAATTTCACAGCTCTTTTTGTTGAGATACATTCTTAATGTTATTTTGCCATATCTTTAATGACTTTCATTATGTCTGCTGCGGTTTTTTCTGCCGTTTCAATATCTTTGGCTTCTGCATATACACGGATAATCGGTTCTGTGTTCGATTTTCTCAAATGTACCCATTTATCGGGGAAATCTATTTTTACTCCGTCTATATCGGTTATGTCATATTGCGCATATTTTGTTTTTACGGCATTTAGTAAAGCGTCTACGTCTATATCGGGTGTAAGTTGAACTTTTTGTTTCGCTATGGCATAGGGCGGAAATGTAGCTTTTATTTCGCTGACTTTTTTACCGGATTTAGCTAAATATGTTAAGAATAAGGCGATGCCAACCAAAGCGTCGCGGCCATAATGGCTTGCGGGATAGATAACCCCGCCGTTTCCTTCTCCACCGATTACAGCACACGTTTCTTTCATTTTTGTTACAACATTTACTTCTCCTACGGCGGCAGCGTTGTATTGTTGACCGTGTGCACGAGTAACATCGCGTAAAGCTCTTGAAGAACTTAGGTTTGATACTGTATTGCCGGGTGTGTTAGATAAAATGTAATCGGCAACAGCTACCAATGTATACTCTTCCCCAAACATATTTCCGTCTTCACATACAATAGCTAAGCGGTCTACATCGGGATCTACCACGAAACCTATATCGGCGTTTCCCTTTTTCAATAAATCGGAGATATCTGTCAGGTGTTCTGGTAACGGTTCCGGATTATGCGGAAATTGTCCGTTGGGTTCACAATATAATTTCTCGATTTTTTTTACTCCGAGAGCTTCTAATAAAGCGGGGATAGCAATTCCGCCGACAGAGTTTACGCAATCTATGGCTACGCTGAATCCTGCTTTGGCAATCGCATCTCGATCTACTAAATCAAGAGAGAGAACATTTTCTATATGTTTTTGCGTGTAGTCGGTCCGTTCGTAAATTTTGCCTAATTGGTCTACTTCGGCAA